>NZ_FOQW01000021.1:0-106478 GCF_900113845.1 Methylobacterium brachiatum
GGCCTCGGCTGCCTCGGCATGGGCGACCAGCCGGTCGAGCCAGTCGCCGAACACCTGGGCGTCGGAGTTGAGCAGGACCACGGCCTTGCCCTGGCGCAGACTGAGCCCGCGATTGACCGAGCGGACGAAGCCGAGGTTTTCCCGGTTCTCGACGAGGTGGAACAGGCCGCGCCCGGCGAGGTCCTTGAGGTCGGCGGTGAGGTCCGGGTCGGGGGACCGGTCGTTGACCGCGAGCAGGGTGAACGGGGTCTTCTGCGGGGCGGCGAGGCAGGCGTGGATGGCGCGCAGGGTCTCGCCGCGGCCCTTGTAGACCGGCATGATCACGACGACCCGGGCCTGGGCCAGGGTGAGGGCGCGGGGCAGGCCGTCCCAGTCCTGCGGCTCGGGGGCCTCCATGGCCGGCCAGCTGCCGAGATCCTCGGGGCAGCCCATCAGCCCGGCGGCGCGCCCGGTGCGCACGTAGTGCAGGAACGGCGATTCACCCGGCGCAAGAAGATGCCCGTAGGTCTCCGCGTAGAACGCGATCGAGAAGGTCTTGCTCGGGTCACGACCCTCGTGCTGGCCGTAGGCGACGAAATGGGCGAGCGGGCCGCCCGCGGCGCCGGCGACGTCGGGATTGCGCTTGGCGTAGAACGCCGCATCGAAATACGGCTCGAACAGCCGGGCCTGCTCGGCCAGGGCGTCCGCCTCGGAGGGCGGTGGGCCGTAGCGCGGGTCGAACCGCCCGGCCGCGATGTCGACGCCGTGCAGCAGTGCCGTCGCGAGGTGGTGGACCAGGGGCGCGATGCCGGTCTCGCGCACCCAGGGATGGGCGTCGCCATAGGCGGTCCCGTTGAAATCGGGGCGCGGGTTGCGGCCCTGTCGCCAGCCGGTGTCGCAATAGTCGCGGACCGCGTCGACATCCTCGGCGAGGCCGTAGCGTTCCCGGTAGAAGGCGTGGTCGAAATGCAGCGCCGCCAGCCCGGCCTGCAGGTCCAGGGATGCCGCCCGGTCCAGGGGCTCCCGGCCGATCGCGCCGAGCCAGAGCGTGTCCTCCACGGGCGGACGCGCCGGGCGCAGGCCGCAGACCCGCAGCAGCGCGTCCAGCGTCGAGCGCCCCGGGCCCGGATCGCGCAGCTCCCGCCAGCCGCTTGTGGCGAAGTGCAGATAAGGTGCGGCCTCCCGCACGTCCGGGTAGGTCGCTCGGTACCAAGCCTCGTCCACGGCCGGGACGTTCAGCCTGTCCGTCCCCGAGAACGGCTGTTTGCCCATCAGCAGCGTCTCGGCGACGGTGCGGAAGAACGGGTCGCCGAGCACCGCCCGGCTGCCGGCCCGCGCCTGCACGAAGCCGGCCGGGTCGAAATCCTGGCGCGGGCTGCGCATCGCCCGCCAACCGCCGCTCACGTAGCTGCGCAGCAGCTCGGCGTCGGAGGCCGCGTCCGACCCGTCCAACCCTTGCCGGTAATACGCGGCGTCGAAATAGGGACCGATCGTCTCGGCCTGAAGCGCGACGAGATCCGCCGGCTCGGGCCGGGCCGGGCCGCCGTGCAGGACGTAGTGCACCAGCGGGTTCTGGGTCGCGTAGGAGATGCCCCGGGTCAGGCAATAGGCCAGGGTGTCGAAGTGCGGCGACGGCTCACGGCCCTCGCGCCAGCCGGAGGCCATGTAATGGGCCGCGGGGTCGACGCCGGCCGCCCGCAGGTCGGGGTTGTTGGCGAGGTAGAAGGCCCCGTCCACGAGGCGGCGGGCCAGGCGCTCGGCCTGTTTCGTGTCGGGCCGGGGCAGGGCACCGCCCTTCGCGCGCTGCGCCGTCACCCAGTGCAGAAACGGGTTGATGCCGGCCCGGGCGAGATACGGCCGTGCGGCGAGGTAGTCGGCGGTGCAAAAGTCCGGTCGCGGGTCCCGGCCCTCGCGCCAGCCGGCCACGAGGTAGTCCCGCACCGGATCGGCCGTGATGCCGTACCAGCTCGCGTAGAAGCCGGCATCGACATACGGCTCCAAAGCCGCGACCAGACGCGCCTCGAGGTCGCCGCCGGCGCCCGCGGCGAAGCGAGCCTGCAGGGCGGCGGGCCTGCCCAGCGGGTCGCTGAGCCGGCGCCAGCCGAGGCGCAGGGCGCGGGCGGAGTCGAGGGCGCCGCGCGCGACGGGCCGGCCGATGCGGCGCTTGAACCGCCCGAAGGTCGGGGGCAAACCGAGGCGCATCTCAGGGCTCTGCGGGGAAACGTGCGCCGCGTGCCGTCACGAGACGCGGCATCCGGCAGCCGCCTTCGGGGTCGACGCGGTCGAGGCGCGGGTCTCGGATCGGCTCATGGTCGGCAGCGTCGGGGCGTGCGAGGCGCGGAGGCGGGCCTCGCATTCTTCGCCCGTCGAACTAACGGAACCGGCGGAGTCCGTAAACCATGGGCCGGCCCGTCCCCGACCCGCGCGGCTGCGCGACCCGGCATGGCCGCTTGTCGGGGACCGGGGCCCGCGATATCGAAACGCCGGCCTCGCGCACCGTGTCGGGTTATCGGACCCGGCACGGTGCGCGAGGTCTATGCTTCACATCGCCTTTTTCCGAAAGCCGGCAGCCACCTTTCGGGACGATGCTGTATCGGGACCGAATCGACGCCATGCCCCGCCGCGCGGGCTTTCCAGTCCGGTCTTCCTTCGCGAGCGATCCCTTCGATGCCGCGCCGCGGACCCCTCGACCTCGAACAGGCCGACGCCGCCGCGGTGGGGCGGGTAAGAGCGGCCGGAGCCCGGCCCGTGCCTGAACCGACGCTGGGCCGCCTCATGATCGGCATCACCCTGTTCCGGCCGAGCCCGGACCAGGTGGATCGGGTGCTGGCGCAGGCCGCCTCCGGATGCGCCGGGGTGATCGCCTTCGACGATGGCGGTCTGGCCGAGGCGGATGCGGAGCGCCTCACCCGGGCCGGGGTGACCGTCCTGTCGGCGGGGCGCAATCTCGGCATCGCGGAGGCGCTCAACCGGATCGCCGCGGCGGCCCGGCCGGCCGGCGCCGAGACCCTGCTGCTGCTCGACCAGGATGCCGAGCCAGAGACCGGGCTGGCCGCGGCGCTGCTGGCCGCCCGCGAGCGGCTTCGGGCGGCCGCGATCCCGGTCGCGGTCGTGGGGCCGGCCCCTGCCCCCGCCCCCGGCCACAAGGCGCCATCCTACCCGCCCCGCCCCGGCGCACCGGCCTGCGGCGCCCTCTCTCAAGCCTGCGCCCCGGTGCAGTTCCTGGCGACCTCGGGCTCGCTCATCGACCTCGACGCCCTCGCCCGGATCGGGCCGTTCCGCGCCGATTTCTACATCGACGGCGTCGAGCTCGAATGGTGCTTTCGCGCCTGGAGCCTGGGTTACGGCTGCTACCTGGCCCGGGACGTCGCGATTCCGCACCGGGTCGGCGGCGGGGTGATCCGCGGTTTCGGGATCGCGATGCCGCGCCAGCCCCTGTTCCGCATGGCGACCTACCTGCGCAACGCGGTCTATGCCTGGCGCCTGCCGCACGTGCCCCTGCGCTGGAAGCTCGCCCAGGCCGCCTACCTGCCGCTCCAGGCCGGCCTGTACTGGGCGGATTCGGGCTGGCGGCCGGCCGTGCTGCTGCGGCTGCTCGGGGCCGTCCGCGACGGCGCCCTCGGGCGCCTCGGCCCGCCCCGGGATCGCCCATGACCGACCGCGCCGCCCTCGACGTGGTGATCGTCAACTGGAACGGCGGCGCCCTCCTCCGCGCCTGCCTGGCGAGCCTCGCATCAGTCCGGGAGGCCGCATCCGTGCAGGTCATCGTGGTCGACAACGCCTCGCAGGACGGCTCGGCGGACGATCTGCCCGCCCTGCCCCGCCCGCTCCGGCTGATCCGCAACGCCGAGAATCGCGGCTTCGGCCGGGCCTGCGACCAGGGTGCCGCCGCCGGGGACGCCCCGGCGATCCTGTTCCTCAACCCGGACACGCAGGTCGCCCCCGACGCCCTGCTCGTGGCCCTGGACGCCCTGATGGCCGATCCGCGTACCGGGATCGTCGGCGCCCGGCTGGTCGACCCGGACGGGCGGACCGCCCGCTCCTGCGCCCGGGCGCCCACCGGTCTCGGCCTCCTCGGCCGCGCCCTCGCGCTCGACCGGCTTGGCCTCGTCCGGCCGCATTTCCTGCGCGAATGGGATCACGCCGACGACCGGGCCGTCGGCCAGGTGATGGGCGCGTTCCTGATGATCCGCCGGGACCTGTTCGCGGCGCTGGACGGCTTCGACCCGCGCTTCTTCGTCTACTGGGAGGATGCCGACCTCTGCACCCGCGCCCGCGCCGCCGGCTTCGCGGTGCGGCACGTGGCCGGGGCGGTCGCCCACCATGTCGGCCAGGGCACGACCCGGCAGGCCCGGGCGCGGCGCCTGTTCTACTTCCTACGCAGCCAGATCCTCTATGCCGGCAAGCATCACGGCCCGGCCGCCGCCCTCGCCCTCACCATGGCGAGTTTTTGCGCGCAGGTGCCGCTGCGGCTCGCCCTGGCGCTCGCCCGCCGCTCGCCGCAGGAGGCCGTCGAGGTGCTGCGCGCGGCCGGGCTCCTGGCGGCAGCGCTACCCGGCCTTGCGCCAAAACTTCTGCGGGGCCGGTGATCAGCGGCCGATATGGGCCACGGAGGCGATCTCCACGAGGGCGTCGGGCTTCACGAGGCCGCACTGGATGCAGTAGCGCGCCGGCTTCTCGCCCGGGAAGTATTCCGCGTAGACTGCGTTGATCGCCGCGTAATCGGACCAGTCCTTCAGGAAGACGTGGTTGAAGGTCACGTCGTCCATCGTGCCGCCCGCGGCCTCGACCACGCCCTTGATCGTCTCCAGCACGTGCCGGGCCTGGGCGCCCGCGTCGCCGACATGGACGACGTTGGCGTCGGCATCGAGCGGCAGCGTGCCCGAGACGTACAGCACCCCGTCGGCCAGGGTGCCGGGCACGTAGGGGGCGAGCGGCTTGCCGGTCCCCGGCGGTATGACAACCTGCTTCGGCATTTCTTTTCCGGACTTGGCGTTGCGGGTTCGGAGACGGCGGGTGGTTTATTCGGCGGCGGCGCGGGTCTGCGCGCCGAGCGCCGCCTCGAACGACGCCACGTCCGAGACCCAGCCGAAGAAGGTCTCGATATTGGCGAGCGCCCCCTCGTGCAGGCTCCGCGGCCCGGCCTGGTGGGTGGCATCCGCCAGGACGATCCCGAAATACTCCCGGTGGTAGCCGTCCCGCAGGGTCGACTCGACGCAGACATTGGTGGCGATGCCGGTGAAGACCAGCGTGTTCACCCCCCGGGCCCGCAGGATGCTGTCCAGCGGCGTGTTGTAGAAGCCGCTGTAGCGCGGCTTGCCCAGCACGATGTCGCCGGGCTCCGGCTTCAGGGCGTCCACCAGGGCGTAGTCCCAGGACCCCTTCGCGAGGAGCTGCGCGTTCATCTCCGGCCGCCGCCGCATGGTCTTGAGGGCGTTGGACTTGTGCCAGTTCGGTGAGCCCGGGCCGCCGGCCTCGACGTAATCCGGATCCCAGCCGTTCTGGAACCACAGGATCCGGATGCCCGCGGCCCGGGCCGCCGCCACCGCCTTAATGATCCGGGCGATCACCGGGCCGGTCTCCGAGACGTCGAAGCCCGCGAGGTCGAGATAGCCGCCCGGGCTGGCATAGGCGTTCTGCATGTCGACGACGATCAGCGCCGTCGCGGCCGGATCGAAGGCGATCGGCTCGGGCCGGGCCGGCAGGATGACGCCGCCGTGGCGGCCATGGGCGTCGTGGAATCCGGCTTGCACGTCCATCACGCGACCTCGGCGAGCGGTGTCGGCACGACGTGCCGGCGGGATTGCATCAGCGGCTGGATCCGGGTCCCGAAGGCGTCGAGCCCGTTGAGGAAGTCGTCGAACACCAGCAGCACGCCCTCCACCCCGTCGATCGTCATGATCGCGTCGAGCATCTCGGCCACGTGGGCGTAGCTGCCCACCAGGGTGCCCATGTTGAGGTTCACCGCCGAGGTCGGGTCGGCGAGCTGGCGGACGTTCGTGTCGCTGCCGGACTTGGTGTCGGCCGCGCCCTGGATCCCGAGCCAGGCGATCGCCTCGGCATCGGCCCCCGCCTTGTAATGCTCCCAGGTCGCCATCGCGGCGGCGTCGGTCTCGTCGGCGATGATCATGAACAGCGCGTAGGCGGTCACGTGCCGCCCAGTCTTGGCCCTGGCCTCCGCCAGCCGCTCCACCACGGGCGCGAAGGCGGTGGGGGTGTTGACCCCCTTGCCCAGGCAGAAATTGTAGTCGGCATATTGCGCCGTGAAGGCCATGCCGGCGCCGCTCTGGCCGGCGCAGATGATCTTCATCGGCGCCTGCGGCCGGGGGCTCAGGCGGCAATCGTTCATCTGGAAGAACGTGCCCTTGAGGTCGCTGGCCCCCGTCTCCCACAGCTCGCGCAGAACCTGAGCATATTCCGACAAGTAGTCGTATCGCTTGGAGAAATACTCCTCGCCGGGCCACAGGCCCATCTGGTCGTATTCCGGCTTCTGCCAGCCGGTGACGAGGTTCAGGCCGAAGCGCCCGTCCGAGATCGAATCGATGGTCGCGGCCATGCGGGCGACGATCGCGGGCGGCATGCACAGGGTCGCCGCGGTGGCGAACAGCTTGATCCGGGTGGTCACCGCGGCGAGCCCCGCCATCAGGGTGAACGATTCGAGGTTGTGGTCCCAGAACTCGGTCTTGCCGCCGAAGCCGCGCAGCTTGATCATCGACAGGGCGAAGTCGAGCCCGTGCGCTTCCGCCTTCAGGGTGATCTGCTTGTTGAGCGCGAAGCTCGGCCGGTATTGCGGGGCGTTCTCCGACAGCAGCCAGCCGTTGTTGCCGATCGGGATGAACACCCCGACGCTCATGGGAGCAACGTCCTTGGCCGGGACCGCCCCGGGGCGGCCCTCCGCGTCTGCCTGGCTCTGCGTCATCGCCCTCTGCCCCCCGCGACCGAGTCCCGCAGGACTGAGTCGGTCGCCGGGACGCTCGCAAAACCGGGGCGGAGAATCAAACCCGCGCGCGGGTTCGGGGCGGAAAATGCCACTCTTTCCAGCGACTTGCACAACCGAAGCGCGACGCCTGCACATCTCGCACGCGCAGTGCTTGCCGACCGGCCGCATCCATCTAGATGATCCGTCGGCTCAGGTGTCTCGTGGGAGGCGCTTGATCGGAGTGACCGTCGATGCGCGCGTGGCTCGCCCTCCTGCTGATCCTCGGCCTCGCGGGGCCGGCCCTGGCCGATGACGGCGCCCGGGCGGCGGCCCGGGCGGTGATCGCCAAGCAGGTCGAGGCGCTCGGGCGCGACGACGCGCCGACCGCCTATGCCCAGGCGGCCCCGGCGATCCAGGAGCTGTTTCCGAACGCCGACCTGTTCATCGGCATGGTCCGCAACCAGTACCGTCCGGTCTACCGCCACCGCAGCTTCGTGTTCGGCGAAGGCCGGGATACCGGGGAGGCGGGAATGGTGCAGTCGGTGGCGATCCAGGACGAGTACGGCGTCGACTGGACCGCCGAGTACAGCCTCGCCCGGGACGCGGACGGGGCCTGGCGCATCACCGGCTGCCGCCTGATCAAGGCGCCGGGCACGAGCGCCTGACCGGCGCCCGCGGTTCCGCCGGCCTACGCGGCGAGGGCCACGGCCTTCCGGATCGTCCCGTCAAGCGCGACGTGGACCGTGTGGCGTACGCCGTCCTTGTCGGCCGGAAGCTCGAAATGCTTGGGCTTCCGCTCCGGCACGCCGGCGACCGCGTAGCCCGCCGCCTCCGCGGCCCGGACCGCCCGGGCGGGATCGGCCGGCGGATGGGCGTGCTTCTCCTTCTCGGGCCAGTCGATCGTGCGGGTCGAGCCGTCCGCCAGGGTGAGGCGGGTGACCTTGATTGCGCAGGGCTTTTTCGCGCCCTGCAGCGCGACCCGGTCGCCGACCGCGAGGGCGATGCCCGCGGCGCCCTTCGGGCCGAGATCCGCCAGGATCCGCCCCCCTGCCCCGTCGAGGGCGAACCGGTGCCCGAACACGGCCCAGACGGTGCCGGCGGCTTCATGCGAATCGGTTCTCGTATCGGTCATGGTGGTGATCCTGTGGTGGGTGCCGGCATTGGCGGGGTCGTTTCCGAGCCCCGCCGGCGTGGCGAGGCGCTATCGGGCGTCGGCGGGCCGCAGCGTCCCGAGCTTGTCGACGAGCTGCAGGGTGATGTCGGCGCAGGTCTTCATCGAGTCCTCGTCGGCGCATTTCACGTCGATCCGGGTGTCGCCCCGCTCGAGGCGGAAATGCGCGCCCTTCGGCGGCGGAGGCGGCGGCGGCGGACCGTCGGGGCCCGGGCCGCGCTGGGGACCGCCGGGGGGCGGCGGGGGCGGCCCGTCCGGACCGGGACCGCGCCGGGGACCGCCCGGGGGCGGAGGCGGCGGGGCGCCGGCCTCGGGACCCGGCCGCGGGCCGCCGGGCGGCGGGGTCTGGGCGATCGCCGCGGTGCCGAGCAGCAGCGCTGCGGCGCCGGCCAGGGCGAGGGGTCGAACGGCACGGGTTCGAATCATGTCGGCTCTCTTTCCGAAGGCACCCCGCAGGCGGGGTCGGGCCGCCCCCGCGGCACCGGCCGGTCGGGCCGGGGTTCCTCGGGGGTGATCCGGTTCTAGGCGTGGCGGCGCAACCGGTCCTGAACCGGCCCGTTCAGGCCCGGTTAAACCGCGGACCCCCCTCGGCCGCGCCAAGCTTTCGACAGGTCCGCCCGCATCGTGTAGAGGGGGCGCCTTCCTCCCGGAGGCCCCTGTGCTCCACGTCTCGACCCGCGGCGAGGCCGCGCCGCTCTCGTTCTCGGATGCGCTCCTCGCAGGCCTCGCCCGCGACGGCGGACTCTACGTGCCGCAGACCTGGCCGCAGATCGGCCCGGCGGAGATCGCCGCGCTGGCCGGCAAGCCCTACGCGGAGGCCGCCAAGCGCGTGCTGCGCCCGCTGATGGATGGCGAGATCGCCGGTCCGGACCTCGACCGGATGATCGACGAATCCTACGCCACCTTCCGGCACCCGGCGGTCTGCCCGCTGACCCAGCTCGACGACAACCTGTTCCTGCTGGAGCTCTTCCACGGGCCGACGCTCGCCTTCAAGGACGTGGCGATGCAGCTGCTCGGGCGGCTGATGGACCATGTCCTCGCCAAGCGCGACACCCGCGCCACCATCGTGGGCGCGACCTCGGGCGATACCGGCTCGGCCGCCGTCGAGGCCTTCGGCGGCCTCGACCGGGTCGACATCTTCATCCTCTACCCGCACGGGCGGGTCTCCGAGGTCCAGCGGCGGCAGATGACCTCCGTGCCGGCCCAGAACGTCCACGCGCTGGCGGTGGACGGCACCTTCGACGATTGCCAGAACCTCGTCAAAGCCCTGTTCCAGCACGCCGAATTCGCCGATGCGGTGCGCCTGTCCGGGGTCAACTCGATCAACTGGGCCCGGGTCGCGGCGCAGGCGGTCTACTATTTCACCAGCGCGGTGGCGCTCGGCGCGCCCCACCGGCCGGTCTCCTTCGCGGTGCCGACCGGCAATTTCGGCGACGTGCTCGCCGGCTGGGTCGCCAAGCGGATGGGCCTGCCGATCGAGCGGCTGATGATCGGCACCAACGCCAACGACATCCTGGTGCGCACCCTGGAGCACGGCGCCTACGAGCTGCGCGGCGTGGTGCCCACGACCTCGCCCTCCATGGACATCCAGATTTCTTCGAATTTCGAGCGGCTTCTGTTCGAGGCGCTCGGCCGCGACGCCTCGGCCCTGTCGCGGCTGATGGCCGGGCTGAAGCAGTCCGGCGGCTTCTCCCTGAGCCCGGACGTCCTGGCCACGGTCCGCTCCGAGTTCGATGCCGTCGCCGTGCCCGAGAGCGACGTGATGGAGGAGATCGCCCTGACCCAGGCCGCCACCGGGATCGTGCTCGATCCCCACAGCGCCATCGGGGTGCGGGCCGGCCGCCGGCTCCTGGAGAAGGACCCGGCCACCCCTGTCGTCGCCCTCGCCACCGCGCACCCCGCGAAATTCCCGGACGCGGTCGCGAAGGCCACGGGCGGCCTGCGCCCGGCCCTGCCGCCGCACCTCGCCGACCTCATGGACCGGCCCGAGCGCATGACCCCGGTGGCCAACGACCAGGCCGCGGTGGAGCGGCTGATCCGCGAGCGCGCCCGCATCACGAAGGGTGCCTGAGCCCGCGATGAACCAGCATTTCTCCACGCACGCCGCCTCCCCGGACCTGCGCACCACGCGGCTCGCGAACGGTGTCACGGTGGTCACCGAGCCGATGCCCGGGGTGGCGACCGCCAGCCTCGGCGTCTGGGTCGGCGCCGGCTCGCGCAACGAGCGGGCGGATGAGGCCGGCCTGTCCCACCTCATCGAGCACATGGCGTTCAAGGGCACCCGCACGCGCACGGCCCAGAAGATCGCCGAGGAGATCGAGAATGTCGGCGGCGAGATCAACGCCGCCACCTCCACGGAGGGGACGAGCTACACCGCCCGGGTGCTCGGTGAGGATGCCGGCCTCGCCCTCGACGTGATCGGCGACATCCTCACCGATTCGGTGTTCGATGCCGGCGAGCTCGCCCGCGAGAAGGGCGTGATCCTGCAGGAATACGCCGCCGTCGAGGACACCCCCGACGACGTGGTCTACGACGCCTTCACGGAAGCCGCCTTCCCGGACCAGCCGGTCGGCCGGCCGATCCTCGGGCGGCCCGAGACGATCCGGAGCTTCGACGAGGCCGGCATCCGCGCCTATCTCGCCCGGGAATACACGCCGGACCGCATCGTCGTGGCCGGGGCCGGCGCGGTCACCCACGAGGCGATCGTCGCGGCCGCCGAGCGCCATTTCGGCGCCCTGCCGGCGACAGTGGCGCCCGCGGCGGTGGCGGGGCTCTACGGCGGCGGCGAGCGGCGGATGCCGCGCAAGCTCGAACAGGCCAACGTCGTGATCGGCCTGCCCGGCCTGTCGTTCCGGGACGAGCGCTACTACGCGCTGCACATGTTCGCCCAGGTGCTCGGCGGCGGGCTGACCTCGCGGCTGTGGCAGGAGGTGCGCGAGACCCGCGGCCTCGCCTACGAGATCCAGGCCTTCCACTGGCCGTTCTCCGATTGCGGCCTGTTCGGCATCGGCGCCGGGACCGCCGGGGCGGACCTGCCCGAGCTGGTCGACGTGACGCTGGCGGCCACGGCCCGGGCCGCCCGCGACCTCGCCGAGCCCGAGATCGCCCGGGCCAAGGCGCAGCTGAAGGTGTCCCTGCTCTCGGCGCTGGAGACGCCCGGTGGGCGCATCGAGCGCAACGCCCGCCAGATCCTGGCCTGGGGCCGGGTCATTCCCGCCGGGGAGGTGATCGACAAGGTCGACGCCGTCACGGTGGCGGATGTGCGGGCCGTCGCGGCCGACATGCTCAAGGGCGCGCCGACGCTGGCGGCGATCGGCCCGATCCGCAAGCTGCCCACCCTCGACCGGATCGCCGCGGCCCTCGGCGCAGCCTAGGGCCGCGTTCCGGGTGCCGAAGCCGGGGCGACGCGCCAGGCCTTTGATGGGGCAGCCTCTTTTCCGAAAGCCGGACGCCGCCTTCCGGGACGAGGCTGTGAAATCCACCGCAAACCCGCCCCGGCCGGGCGCCGCCCCCGCGCACCCAACTTGATTTGGCCGCAAAGGGGCGCGATCCGCGGGGTCCGGATCCGGACCGGGGCGGCTGCCCCGGGATCGGGGCCGTTCTATCGATCGCGGCCGCCCGGGTGGCCGATGCCGAAGCTCGCACGGCCGGAACTCAAGACACCCTTGCGCATCCTCGCCCTCCTCCTGACCCTGGTCGGTGCCCTGTCGCTGGCCGTCTCGGCGAGCGCTCCGGCCCTGGCCGTCGAGGCGGTGCGCGTCACCCTCGACGCGCCGGTGATCGACCTGACCACCGCGATCGAGCGCTACCGCTCGGACGGGGACCTGATCCAGATCTCGACGGCACCGGGCAAGGACGGCATCGTCCGCCGCATCGTCGTGAAGGCGCGCGATGCCGGCGCCCGGCCCGACTGGATCGTGTTCGCGCTCACCAACGACACCGACGAGCAGATCGACCGCATCCTGGTGGCGCCGCATTTCCGGCTGGTGGATTCCGGGGTGATCTGGCCCGATCTCGGCGGCTCGCGGATCGCCGCCATCACGGCGAGCCAGGGCATCCGCCCGGAGCGCGACGAGAACCCGGAAGCCGACCAGTTCACCATCACGCTGGATCCCGGCACGACCGTCACCTACGTCGCCGAGCTGCGCGGCCCCAACGTGCCGCAGCTGCACCTGTGGGATCAGGACGCCTATCGCCGCAAGACCGCCGGCCTGACCCTGTACAAGGGCATCATCATCGGCATCAGCGGGCTGCTGGCCCTGTTCCTGACCATCGTGTTCGTGGTCAAGGGGGCGATCATCTTCCCGGCCGCCGCGGCTCTGGCCTGGTCGGTGCTGGCCTATGCCTGCATCGATTTCGGCTTCCTGCAGCGGGTCTTTCCCGTCACCGAGCTCGCCGAGCGAGTCTACCGGGCCTCCGCCGAGGCGGTGCTCGGGGCGACGCTGCTGGTCTTCCTGTTCGCCTACCTGAACCTCGCCCGCTGGCACGTGCGCTACAGCCACGTGGCGTTCTTCTGGCTCGCCTTCCTGGCGGGCCTCGTCGGCCTGGCGGTGTTCGACCCGCCCGTGGCGGCCGGGGTGGCGCGCATCTCCATCGCGGCCGTGGCCGGGATCGGCCTGCTCTTGATCGTCTACCTCGCCGCCCATAACGGCTACGACCGCGCCATCCTGCTGGTGCCGACCTGGCTGCTGCTGGTGGTCTGGGTCACGGCCGCCGGCTTCGCGGTCACCGGCCAGATCGGCAGCGACCTGGTGCAGCCGGCCCTGATCGGCGGCCTCGTGCTGATCGTGATGCTGATCGGCTTCACGGTTCTCCAGCACGCCTTCGCGGGCGGCGGCCTCAGCCACGCCCTGGTCTCGGATACCGAGCGGCGGGCCCTGGCGCTCACCGGCGCGGGCGACGTGGTGTTCGACTGGGACGTGCCCGCCGACCGGGTCTTCGCCGGCCCCGAGATCGAGGCCCAGCTCGGCCTGCCCCGGGGCACCCTGGAGGGCCCGGCAACGAACTGGCTCGGCACGCTCCACCCGTTCGACGTGGAGCGCTACTCGGCGGCCCTCGACACGGTGATCGAGGAGCGGCGCGGGCGTATCGTCCACGATTTCCGCCTGCGCTCGGCCGCCGGCACCTATTTCTGGTACCGGCTGAAGGCGCGGCCGGTGATCGGCGCCGACGGCGAGGTGATCCGCGTGGTCGGCACCATCGCGGACGTCACCGAGATCAAGACCGCCGAGGAGCGCCTGCTCCACGACGCCGTGCATGATAGCCTGACCGGCCTGCCCAACCGCGAGCTGTTCGGCGACCGCCTCGACGCGGCTCTGGCCTTCGCGGGCCAGGACCAGCGCCTCCGGCCCACCGTGATCGTGCTCGATGTCGACCGGTTCAAGGGCATCAACGACGCCATCGGCCTGTCGGCGGGCGATTCGATCCTGCTGACCCTGTCCCGCCGGCTCGGCCGCCTGCTGCGGCCGCAGGACAGCCTGGCCCGGATCTCCAGCGACGAGTTCGCCGTGATCCTGCTGTCCGAGCGCGACCCCGACCGGATCCTGGCTTTTGCCGAGATGATCCGCCGGGCGATCGCCACGCCGATCACCTATGCCGACCGGGAGATCTTCCTCACCGTCTCGATCGGGCTCGCCCTCTACGAGGCCGGCGCCAACCTCAAGCGCGACGAGGTGTTCAAGAGCGCCGAGATCGCCATGATCCAGGCCAAGCGCAACGGCGGCGACCGCATCGAGGTGTTCCGCGCCCATATGCGCACCGACCGCTCCGACCGGCTGATGCTGGAGAGCGACCTGCGCAAGGCGATCGAGCGCAACGAACTCCGGGTGCTGTTCCTGCCGGTGGTCCGCCTCGAGGACCGCACCGTGGCGGGGTTCGAGACCGTCCTGCGCTGGGACCATCCGAAGCTCGGTCGGATCCCGGCCTCGACCTTCATGCCGCTGGCCGAGGAGAGCGGCTTCGTGGTCAATCTCGGCATCTTCGCCCTGGAGCGCACCGCCCTGGAACTCGCCGCCTGGCAGCGCTCCCTCGAGGTCGAGCCGCCGATCTTCGCGGCCTGCAACCTGTCCTCGCGCCAGCTCCTGCGCCACGACCTGCTGCACGACGTGAAGACCGTGCTGGCCCGCTCCGGGGCCCTGCCCGGCTCGCTCAAGCTGGAATTCAGCGAGAGCCTGGTGATGGAGAACCCGGAATACGCCGCCCAGATGCTGGCCCGGATCCACGACCTCGGGGCCGGCCTGTGCCTGTCGGATTTCGGCACCGGCTACTCGGCCCTGTCCTACCTCCAGCGCTTCCCGTTCGACACGATCAAGGTCGACGCGACCTTCGTGCGCCAGATCGGCACCGGCCAGACCGCGATCCTGCGCTCCATCGTCCGGATGGCGAGCGAGTTGAACCTCGCCATCGTGGCGGAGGGCTGCGAATCGGAGGGCGACGCCCAGGCGCTGGCCGGCCTCGGCTGCGAATACGCCCTCGGCCCCGCCTTCGGCGAGCCGATGACCATGCTCCAGGCCCGCCAGATCGTCGGCGCCGCGCCCGAAGCCGCCTGATACAGGTTTCACCCGGCCCGAGCCGGGCTATAACCCCGCCGGGGGACAGGTCTTTCGGCAGGGGATGCGATGACGCCCGATCAGGTCCGGCTCGTCCAGGACAGTTTCGCGAAGGTGCGGCCGATCGCCGGGACGGCGGCCGACCTGTTCTACGGGCGCCTGTTCGAGATCGCCCCGGAGGTCCGCCCGCTCTTCCCCGACGACATGGCCGAGCAGAAGAAGAAACTGATGGCCATGCTGGGCCTGGCCGTGGCCAATCTCGGCCACCCGGAGACCGTGGCCCCGGCGATCCAGGAGCTCGGGCGCAAGCACGTGGCCTACGGCACGCAGGACGCCCATTACGCCCCGGTCGGCGCCGCCCTGCTCTGGACCCTGGAACAGGGCCTCGGCCCCGCCTTTACCCCCGAGGTCCGCGAGGCCTGGACCGAGACCTACACGCTGGTGGCCGGGTTGATGAAGGGCGCGGCGGCGGAGGCCGCCTGAATACCCCCGAATGTCGCCGATCGATTTAAGCCCCCTTCAAGGGTAGACCCTTGAGTAGGTTGAGGGACGTTCCTCGTATAACGCCGAGTCACAGCATCCGACTGTTAGCCGCGAACCAAAGCCAGAAGCGGCTCGAACGAGTACATCGCCGGCCGTCGACCTGCCGACGGGGAAACAACCTCCAGAAGCTTGGCATCCTGCAAAGCTCGTACAAATCGGTAAGCGGTCGCTGAGGGTATGCCCGACCTTGTAGTAAAGACGTTGTTTCGAAACACCGGTCTCGTAAAAACGAAGTCCAGCGCAGCGACGCCCCACTGAGAGGATAGAACGGATCTAAATTGATCCTTCATTTCCTCATATAGCGATCTAATCTGTTCTGCGACTTGTAGATTTTTGTGAGCTTGAGCCTCAATTGCCTGAAGAAAGAAAATTATCCATTCA
This sequence comes from Methylobacterium brachiatum, assembly GCF_900113845.1. NCBI lineage: Bacteria > Pseudomonadati > Pseudomonadota > Alphaproteobacteria > Hyphomicrobiales > Methylobacteriaceae > Methylobacterium > Methylobacterium brachiatum. The sequence goes on from NZ_FOQW01000021.1 coordinate 15,542, forward strand.
GTCCATTCGTTGTTCGCAGAGACCGCACGCATCTTGTCTATGTAATCGTCTCTGCGCTGTTCAAGGTAGCCGCTCATATAGAAATATGGTTCAGATATTTTTCCATGTTTCCAAAGCATCAAGGGAATTAGCATTCGCCCGATGCGGCCATTGCCATCCTTGAATGGATGTAGCGCTTCAAATTCTAGATGCACCAATGCCGTGCGTATCAATATCTCCCAATCAGGGTTGTCCATGAACGTCATCATGGTATCCAGCCCGTCATTTAGATTTTCTGGGCGGATTGGCACAAATAAGACTTTGCGTCGAGATCTATCGACCAAATAGTTTTGTTCGGTTTTAAATTCCCCGGGTGACATTGTTGCCCCGCGGCCATATCCAAGGAGGACATTGTGCGTTGACCGGAGGAGAAATTTAGATATTGGCTGACCATCCTTAATTCTTTCCTGACTAAGGCGGAGGGCGCGGCTATAAAGCCATACCTCGATAGCCTCACTTCTGTATTTCGTCTCGGCGTCGCCCTCGCTGTCCTCTCTGTCAGCCTCATACCGTAGCACCTCATCCAAGGTACTCACGGTCCCTTCCATGCGTGATGAGACGACAGCTTCTTGGCTCTGCAATGGCGCAAGAAGCAGGCTGCTATTGTGCAAGCCCTTCAGCATCTGGTCGTAGCGTGCCAACGCCTCGGAGGCGCTGGACACCAGCATCATCAGCCGCCCGTAGTCGATGCTTGCCGGGGGGAACCTGTCGTAGTGGTACGGAACGGCATCGCGCAGATCGTACCCGTTCGGGGAGGGCTGGTTCACGGTTTGGCTCTCAAAAAGTGGCCGGTTTGATAGGCAACGGCTTTTGATTGCAGCTAGCGCAAAACAACGCCGCTTGTCTATCAAGAATCTGCGTTTCTGATAATCAAACCGTTTTGCTTCTTACGCCTGACAGGCAAACTCGGTTGCCTTTCAAAATTCGTCAGAAATGAAAATCAAATAACGCGTGGCAGTAGCAAGGTCATCAAGTGCCTGTAAAATAAGATGTTTTTGAATTCGTACGAATAGTGACGAATGCCACGCTTTGATGCGATAGGGGAACGATGCTCAGCCTTGCCGCTGCGGCCGTGAGCTGCGGAAAAGACCGATATGGTAGGCCGTGTGCGGGTAGCGCTGTCGGCAGTTCTGCTGTAAAAATTCAATGTCGCGAGACGTGCGCCGAGCTGCAGTTGACTGCGGTTTGTCGCTTGACGTAGTTCCGAGACTTGCCGAGGGCTTCCACGGCACTGGACCGGGAGAACCGCTTGCGGTAGTTCCTAGGTTGACCCAGTAGGTCACTAGCCCCGGCGGAAACCGCGCGGGGCTTTTTCATGCCCGCAGGCGCCTCGTCGCTCCGTTTGCGGATCCGCAAGGCTAAGACGCGATCACTCCCGCCCTTTTCTATTTGCCTATTCCGCCCGAGGACGCTCTCCAAATCGAGCGAATCGATGCCCCCAGTTCCCATTCGGTTAAGCCAGCAGGCCCAAGTCTGAGCCGAAGACCGCTCAAGAGGGCTTCCAGCAATCTTCCCCGAAACGCACCGATCGACCGGGAGAATGCCGCCGATCGGTTTAAGTCCCCCTTAACCATGTCCGCGCAAGCTCCTGTTGACAGGCGGGCCCTCCGGCGCCCGTGAAGGGGATGGCGGATGGCCGAGGCGGCGAGGCGTTACCAGCAGGCGGGCAGCTCGGATCTCGTGCGTCGTCTGATCGCCCGGCCGGTCCGGCTGGAGCAGCAGGCCCGGACCCGGTTGCCCCTGCCCGGCCAGGAGGCCCGCGGTCCCAGCGTCCCCCAGGACGACCTGCTCGCCGAATCGGACGAGGCCGACGAGATCGCCCGGCTCGAGACCGAGCTGCAGGTGATGAAGGCGGTGCTCCGGGCCCAGCGGCAGGAGGTCGAGGCCCTGCGGGCGCAGCGCCAGCTCCTGACCGAGTCCGCGGCGAGCGACGACGTCCGGGCGACCCGCGAGCGCTGGGCGTCCCTGGTCGACACGCTGCTGATCCGCGCCCGGTGATCCCTCTCCAGACCAAGCGGGGTACGGCCATGGGCGCGCGCTGCTCGCTCGTCGTCAACGGCCGGTCGGTGCGCGTCTCGACCGGCGACACGCCACTCGAGGCGGCGCTCGCCGAAGGCATGATCGCGCCCGTCCAGGCGCAGCTCGCCAACCAGCTCGCCGGCCAGGGCAGCGCCGCGCCGTCGAGCCGCCGCCCGCCGGCCCGTCGCGCCCGGGCCGAGGCCCTGCGGCCGAGCCTGCCCGGCGCCCCGATCCTGGGCCAGGAGGAGGCGCCGCCCCCGCCGGTGGCGATCCGCAAGGGCACCGTCTCGGAGATCCGCCGGCTCTGCCCCGGCATCGTCGAAGTGGTGGCCACCCTGACCCGGCGCCCGAACCTCGAACCGGGCCACCAGGCCCTCGTCACCTTCGCGGGCCTGCCCGCGATGACCCTGTCCCCGACCCTGCGGATCGACGGCTCGGCCGAGATCAACGAGGCGGTGTTCCACATCCCCCGCGATCCCGAGGGCGGCCCGGTCGACGCGATCCGCCTCGACCAGCCGGTGCGCCTGAAGGGCCCCGTCGGCCGCGGCCAGTACCGGCCCGGCGGCGGGCGCCTCGTGCTGGTGGCGGCCGGGGCCGGCTTCGGCCCGATCTGGGCGATCGCCCGGGCGGCCCGCTACATCGAGCCCGCCCGCGAGATGGCCCTGGCGGTGGGCGCCCGCGACGCCCTCGACCTCTACATGCGCGAGAGCCTGGACTGGCTGCGCCGCACCGGTGTCGGCCGGATCGTGCTCTGCGCCGATCGCGGCCGCCAGCGTCCGCCGGACGTGCGGTCCGGGCCGCTCACCGCCCACCTGCCGAGCCTGCGCGCCACCGACGTCGTCCACGTGGCCGGCGACATCGCCACGGTCGGCGCCGTGCAGGTGCTCGCCGCTTCCGTGGGCGCGCGCTGCTACCCGATCGTGCTCGACTGAACCCCGCAGTCCCGGCGCCCGGCCGAGCGGATTCCCCGATGCTCCGCGTGCTCTGCCTCGGCTACAGCGTCACGGAGCTGCCGGGCTATGTCGAGCGGGCCAACGCCCTCGCCGCGGCCGAGGGGCGGCCGGTCACCTTCCTGCGCAGCGGCTGGGGCGGGCATTCCCTGCCCGCGATCGCCTGCCTGATCGACGAGATCCTCGACGCGATCCCCTGCGACCATGTCCTGCTGGAGCTGTTCACCGGCAACGTCCGCTACTTCGACGGCGCGACGATGCGGGCCTATCTGGACGACATCCTGGCGGCGACGGCGCGCCGGAACCTGCCGGTGGCCTTCCTCAACCTCCACCAGGGCGGGGTCGATTACGCGGCCGAGCCCGTCGCCGGCCTGCTCGGCGCGTACCGCGCCCTCTACGGCATCCCGTATCTCGATATCGCCGCCCCGGTGGCCGAAGCGGGGGCGGGCGACATCACCTACCTGCTGAAGGACGGGACCCATGTCGCCCCGGCCGGGGCCGAGCTCTACGGCACCCTGGTCTACGCCCTGATGCGGGCGCCGCCCCCGGGCCGCGCCTATCTCGACCGGTTCCGGGGCTTGCCGGTCCGGTTCGACTCGCTGCCCCTGCGCACCCTCCCCGGCCTGGAATGCGGGTTCGACCTGCGCCGCAACGGCATCCCGCTGCACTTCCTGGAGATTCCCGAGGGCGCGAGCGTCGAGATCCCGCTCGGGCGCCCGCGCCACGTGATTGGCCTGCTCGTGACCTACGGGCCGCGGGCGGGCACGCTGACGATCCGGGATCCGGCGCGCGGGCGGACCCGCGCGATCACCGCCTACGACGAAGTCTCGTATTACACGCGCTCGGTCTACCGCAGCGCCGTGTTCCCGGCCGCGCGGTCCCTGACGATCACGCAGGAGGCCGCGCTGCCGGACATCGCCCTGCGCAAGGGCGAGCCGGACCGGGGCGCGCGGCTCGGGCGGGTGTCGCACGTCTTCGTCCGGCGCCGGCTCGGGCTCGCCGAGCGCGTCGCGCTGCTCCGCCACCGGCTCTGGCGCCGGCTGAAGGGTTTCCGAAGGGCCTGAGGCCCTTCGGCGGGGTGTCGGGGCAGGCCCCCGACTTCGGGCGAAGCCCGATAAGGCCGGGACGTCAGCTCAGGCGGACGCGCCAGATCTCCTCGGCGTATTCGCGCATCGACCGGTCGGACGAGAACCACGCCATCCGGGCGGTGTTGCGGATCGCCTTGGCCCACCAGCCGCGCGGGTCGCGCCAGGCGGCGTCGATGGAGCGCTGCACCCGCCAGTAATCGTCGAAATCGGCGGTGAGCAGGTACTGGTCGCGCTGGCGCAGGTCGTCGGTGAGCGGCCGGAACCGGCCCGGCTCCTCCGGCGAGAACCGCCCGGAGGCGATCATGTCCAGCGCCGCCGCCAGCCGCGGCGAGGCCTGGATCGCCGTCGCGGCGTAGCCGGGCTCGGCCTCACGCGCCTGCACCCCGGCCGCGTCGAGGCCGAAGATGAAGATGTTGTCCGCCCCGACATGGTCGCGGATCTCGATATTGGCCCCGTCCAGCGTGCCGACCGTGAGCGCGCCGTTGAGGGCGAACTTCATGTTGCCGGTGCCCGACGCCTCCATCCCGGCGGTGGAGATCTGCTCCGACAGGTCGGCGGCCGGGATGATCGCCTCCGCCAGGCTCACCGAGTAGTTCGGCAGGAACACCACCTTCAGCCGGCCGGCGACGTCCGGATCGTCGTTCACCGCCTTGGCCACGTCGCAGGCGAGCTTGATGATCAGCTTGGCCCGCACGTAGCTCGGCGCCGCCTTGCCGGCGAAGATCTTCACCCGGGGCGTCCAGTCCCGGTGCGGCTCGGCCTTGATCGCCTGGTAGAGCGCCACCGTCTCGACGACGTTGAGCAGCTGGCGCTTGTATTCGTGGATGCGCTTGACCTGGACGTCGAACAGCGCGTCCGGGTCGATGTCGGTGCCGGTGCGCTCGGCCACGAGCTTGGCGAGCGCCTCCTTGCGCTGCCGACGCACGGCGGCGTAGCGCGCCACGAAGGCGGGATCCTCGGCATGGGCCTCGAGGCCCCGGAGCAGCTCGGGATCGTCGAGAACGCCCGCGCCCACCGTCTCCACGGCGAGCCGGGTGAGGCCCGGATTGGCGTTGTGGAGCCAGCGCCGGAAGGTGATGCCGTTGGTCTTGTTGACGATCTTGTCCGGATCCAGGGCGTGCAGCGGCGCGAACACCGTGGACCGCATCAGGTCGGTGTGCAGCGCCGAGACGCCGTTGACCCGGCGGGAGCCGTGGAAGGCGAGGTGCCCCATCCGCACCCGGCGGCCATGGGCCTCGTCGATCAGCGAGATCGAGGCCAGGTAGGCGGCGTCCTGGTGGGCGGCGTCCTGGCGGCCGTGCTTGGCCTGCTCCTCGAGATGCATCCAGTTGATCAGGTAGATGATCTGCATGTGGCGCGGCAGCAGCCGCTCCATCAGCTCCACCGGCCAGGTCTCCAGCGCCTCGGGCAGCAGGGTGTGGTTGGTGTAGTTCAGCGTGTTGGTGGTGACGTGCCACGCATCCTCCCAGGAGAGGTCGTGGTCCTCCATCAGGATGCGCATCAGCTCCGGCACCGCGATGGCCGGGTGGGTGTCGTTGAGCTGGATCGCGGCGTGGTCCGGCAGGGACCGCACGTCGCCGCGCTCCGTGACGTGGCGGGCGATGAGGTCCTGGAGCGAGGCCGAGGTGAAGAAGTATTCCTGGCGCAGGCGCAGCTCCTGGCCGTCGGCCGAGGAATCGCTCGGATAGAGCACCCGCGAGATCGCCTCGGCGCGCATGCGCGCCGCGACCGCGCCGACATGGTCGCCGCCGTTGAAGCGGGCGAGGTCGACGGGCTCGCCGGCCTCCGCCTTCCACAGGCGCAGCCGGTTGACGTGGCGCCCGCGCCAGCCGACCACCGGGATGTCGTGGGCGACCGCCTGGACGGTCTCGGCCGGCTGCCAGTGGCGGCGGATCACGCCCTCGCCGGGCGAGGACAGGGTGACGGTGCCGCCGAAGCCGATCCTGTAGGTCGCGTCCGGCCGGACGAACTCCCAGGGGTTGCCCTCCGCGAGCCAGGTCTCCGGCGCCTCGCGCTGCCAGCCATCCTCGAAGGATTGGCGGAACAGGCCGTGGTCGTACCGGATGCCGTAGCCGATCGCCGGTATGCCGATGCTGGCCATGCTGTCCATGAAGCAGGCGGCGAGCCGCCCGAGCCCGCCATTGCCGAGCGCCGCGTCGGGCTCGGCATCCTGCACGGCGTCGAGATCGACCCCGAGCTCCCGGAGCGCCGCCCGGGTCGTCTCGGTGAGGCCGAGGTTGTTCATCGCGTCCGACATCAGCCGGCCGATCAGGAATTCGAGCGAGAGGTAGTAGACCCGCTTGTTCGGCACGGCCTTCTCGGAGGCCATGCAGGCCGCCACGATCCGCTCGCGCAGGGCCAGCGCGGTGGCGGCGAACCAGTCGCGCGGACGGGCGTTCTCGGGCGTCCGGCCCAGCGCGAAGCTGAGCTTGGCGCGGATCGATTCCCGCAGGTCGACCACGGAATCGCCGGTCTGGGACAGGAGCGGCGCGGTCCAGGCGGCGGGCGCCGGGATCTGGGAAGCGCTGTCGTCGCGCGAGGCGTCCCGCGGGGCGGGCGGAGTGAGAACGTCGTTCAGCACGTGCAGGTCCCCCAAAGTCGGCTCCCTGGATGCTAGCGCCAGGGGTATCGTGGGCGGATTATCTCTTTTGATGGATTGCCACCGCGTGAACGGGCGGACATCCGAGCCCCGAAGCCGCGACTGTGCGGCCGGCTTCCGGGCGAAGTCGTGGCAGCGCCGCCCCGACCGGGGTGCGCGACTACGCGGCCAGAGATATGGCGCGACTACGTGACATTCTAGACACAACGGCCGGCCCGGCCAGCCCGCATCGCGCGCATCTGAGCCGTCGCCAGCGCGCGGCTCAGCGGTTAACCCTGCACCCGGGGATTCGCGAGGGGCAGCATGACCGAGACCGTCTGGTGGAAGCGTGGGACCGTCTACCAAGTCTATCCCCGCTCGTTCCAGGACACGAACGGCGACGGGGTCGGCGACCTGCCGGGCATCACGGCGCGGCTGGACTACCTCGCCTGGCTCGGGGTCGACGCCGTGTGGATCTCGCCGGTCTACCCCTCGCCCATGGCGGATTTCGGCTACGACGTGGCCGATTACTGCGGCATCGACCCGTTATTCGGCACGCTCGCCGATTTCGACGCACTGATCGCCGAGGCCCATCGGCGCAAGCTCAAGGTGATCCTCGACTTCGTGCCCAACCATTCCTCGATCGCGCATCCGTGGTTCGCGGAGAGCCGGTCGTCGCGGTCGAGCCCGAAGCGGGACTGGTACATCTGGCGCGACCCGGCCCCGGGGGGCGGTCCGCCGAACAACTGGGTGTCGAATTTCGGCGGCCCGGCCTGGACGCTCGATGCGGCCACCGGCCAGTACTATTACCACGCCTTCCTGGCCGAGCAGCCGGACCTGAACTGGCGCAACCCCGCCGTGCGGGCCGCGATGCACGACGCCCTGCGCTTCTGGCTGGAGCGCGGCGTCGACGGGTTCCGGGTCGACGTGATCTGGCACCTGATGAAGGATGCCGGATTCCGCGACAACCCGGCCAATCCCGACTACGCGCCGGGCACGCCCGAGATCAACCGCTTCACCCAGGTCTATTCCGCCGACCGCCCGGAGGTGTTCGACGTGATCGCCGGGATGCGGGCGGTGCTGCGCCAGTACGGCGAGCGGGTGCTGATCGGGGAGATCTACCTGCCGATCGAGCGGCTGGTGGCCTATTACGGCCCGGACCTCACCGGCGCCGACCTGCCCTTCAACTTCCAGCTGATCCAGACCCCGTGGCGGGCCGACGCGGTCGCCGACCTCGTGGCCAATTACGAGGCGGCGTTGCCCGAAGGCGGCTGGCCGAACTGGGTGCTGGGCAACCACGACCAGCCGCGGATCGCCGCCCGGGTCGGCGAGGCCCAGGCGCGCATCGCCGCGATGCTGCTGCTCACCTTACGCGGCACCCCGACCCTCTATTACGGCGACGAGATCGGCCTCGGCCACGTCCCGATCCCCCCGGGGCGCGCCCAGGACCCCTGGGAGCGCAACGAGCCCGGCCACGGCCGCGACCCGGAGCGCACGCCGATGCAGTGGGACGAGTCTCCGCAGGCCGGCTTCTCCACCGCGGAGCCGTGGCTGCCCCTCTCCGAGGATTGGGCGACCCGCAACGTCGAGAGCCAGCGCTCGGACCCCGGTTCGATGCTGACCCTGCACCGGCGGCTCCTGGCGCTGCGGCGCGACCATGCGGCGCTCGCGGTCGGCGACTACCGGGGGCTGCCGGTCGAGGCCGCGGACGTGTTCGCCTACGAGCGCAGCGCCGACGGGGAGAGCCTGCGGGTGATCCTGAACTTCGGCGATGCCCCGCAGAACCTGCCGCTGCCCGAGGGCGATTGGGGCGTGCTGCTCTCGACGCTCGCCGGCCGGGCGGGCGAGCGGATCCGGGCGCACCTCGCCCTCGCACCCGCCGAGGGGGTGATCCTGCGCCGGGCCTGAGGACCCGGCCCTCCCCTGCCATCTCTTGTCGCAGTGCAGCGTAGTCATCAAGCTGTGGCCGAATCTGTAACCGATGCTTAAGGCTGTCCCTGGCCTATTTTGTGCGTCGCAGCGGAACTGTTGCGACGAAGGAGCATTGGACATGGTTGAGGCCGTGACAGCCGTGTCTGCCCGATCCTCTGCCCGACCGGGGCATCCCGCCCGGCCAGGATCGATGCCCATGCACGACGCGCTTCGCGGTGGTTCGCTCGCCGACGAGTCCTTCGGCGAGAGCGGCGGTGCCGCAGCGCAGTTCACCAACCCGGCCTGGCCGGCCTCGCTGCGCCGCCGCATCCTCTACGCCACCCCGGAGATGGCCGATTTCGTGAAGACCGGCGGCCTCGGCGAGGTCTCGGCCGCCCTGCCCCGGGCCCTGGTGCCGCATTACGACATCCGCGTCCTGATCCCCGGCTACCGCCAGGTCCGGGCCGCCTTCCCGGAGATCCCGGTGGTCGCCCGGCTCGAGGGCTTCGCGGGCGTCCCGCCCTGCGACCTCGGCCTGGTCGAGGCCGCCGACGGATTGCGCATCTACGTCCTGCTGGCGCCCGAGCTCTACGAGCGCGATGGCACGCCCTACGGCGACGCCCACGGCGATTTCGGCGACAACGACCTGCGCTTCGCCCGCCTGAGCCTCGCGGCCGCGGAGATCGCGTCCGGCGCCGATTCCGACTGGGCCGCCGACCTGCTGCACCTCAACGACTGGCAGGCGGCCCTCGCCCCGGCCTACCTGGCCTGGCGCGGCCGGCGCATCCCGAGCGTGCTGACCATCCACAACCTCGCCTATCAGGGCCTCTTCCCCCGTGACAGCCTGGGCCGCCTCGGCGTGCCGGATTCGGCCTTCCAGGTCGACGGCGCCGAGTTCTACGGCCAGCTCTCCTTCCTCAAGGCCGGCATCTTCTACGCCTCGCAGGTCACCACGGTGAGCGAGACCTATGCCCGCGAGATCCAGACCCCCGAGATGGGCTGCGGTCTCGACGGGCTGCTGCGCACCCGCGCCGGCCAGGGCCGGCTCGCCGGCATCCTCAACGGCATCGACGAGAGCTGGGACCCGAGCACCGACCAGCACCTCGCCACCCGGTTCGAGGTCGACGACTGGAAGGGCAAGCGCGCCAATGCCGAGGCGGTGCGCCAGCAATTCGGGCTCGCGGTCTCGCGCGGGCCGCTCTTCGCCATCGTCTCGCGCCTGGTGCACCAGAAGGGCATCGACCTCAGCCTGCAGGCGGCCGAGGCGATCGTGGCCGAGGGCGGCCAGCTCGTGGTGATCGGCCAGGGCGAGGGCCGGTTCGAGCAGGCCCTGCGCGGCCTGTCCAAGCGCCACCCCGACGCGGTCGGCGTCCATGTTGGGTTCGAGGAGGCCCAGGCCAGGCGGATGTTCGCCGGCAGCGACTTCCTGCTGATGCCCTCGCGGTTCGAGCCGTGCGGGCTCGCCCAGATGTACGCCCAGCGCTTCGGCTCCCTGCCGATCGTGCACCGCACCGGGGGGCTGGCCGACACGGTCGAGGACGGGGTGACCGGCTTCACCTTCGCGGAGGCCTCGGCCTCGGCCTTCGGGTCGGCGGTCCGCCGGGCCTTCGAGGCGTTCGGCCAGAAGAAGCGCCTCAACGCCATGCGCCGGCGCGCCATGGCCGCCCGGTTCGGCTGGGACCAGGCCGCCGACAGCTATGCCGGCCTCTACGCCCGCGCCATGGGCAACAGCCCGGCGCTGCGCTGGCGCGCGGCGTAAGGCCGGGTTTCCAAAGGGCTCAGCCCTTTGGCGGGGGGGCGGGGGCTGGGAAGCCCCCGAGACACCAGGGCTCTGCCCTGGACCCGCAAAAGGTCACGGACCTTTTGAATCCGTGACCTTCGGGGACGAGCCCCTATCGCTCCAGCACGAAGATCATCGTGGCCAGCGGCGGCAGGGTCAGCGACAGGGACTGGGCCTGGCCGTGGCTCGCCTCCCCGTCGGTGTGGCGGCCGCCGTTGTTGCCGAGATTCGAGCCGCCATAGACCGCCGCGTCCGAGTTGAACGCCTCGCGGTAGAAGCCCGCCTCCGGCACGCCGACCCGGTAGCCCTCCCGGGGGATCGGGGTGAAGTTCGACACCACGATCGCGACCTCGCCGGGATTGGCGCCCTTGCGGGCCCAGGCGATGACGCTGTTGTCCTGGTCGTCGGCCACCAGCCACTGGAACCCGGTATGCTCGACGTCCCGGGCGTAGAGGGCCGGGGTCGAGACGTAGAGCCGGTTGAGGTCCCGGACCACGTCCTTGACGCCCTTGTGCAGGGGATCGTCGAGCAGGTGCCAGTCCAGGCTGTTGTCGTGGTTCCACTCCCGCTCCTGGCCGAACTCGCCGCCCATGAACAGCAGCTTCTTGCCGGGATGGCCCCACATGAAGCCGAAATAGGCGCGCAGGTTCGCGAATTTCTGCCAGCGGTCGCCCGGCATCTTGCCGAGCAGCGAGCCCTTCCCGTGCACGACCTCGTCATGGGAGAGCGGCAGGATGAAATTCTCCGAGAAGGCGTAGAGCAGCCCGAAGGTCAGGTTGTGGTGGTGGTAGCGGCGGTGGATCGGATCCTCCGACACGTATTTCAACGTGTCGTGCATCCAGCCCATGTTCCACTTGAAGCCGAAGCCGAGGCCGCCCGTGTAGGTCGGGTGCGAGACCCCCGGCCAGGAGGTCGATTCCTCGGCCACCGTGATCGTGCCCGGGGCGTGGCTGTAGGTCGCCTCGTTGGTCTTGCGCAGGAAGTCGATGGCGTCGAGGTTCTCGTTGCCGCCGTAGCGGTTCGGGATCCACTCGCCCTGCCGGCGCGAATAGTCGAGGTAGAGCATCGACGCCACGGCATCCACCCGCAGGCCGTCGAGGTGGTAGTGCTCCAGCCAGAACCGGGCGTTGGCGGCCAGGAAGGTCGCGACCTCGGTCCGGCCGAAATTGTAGATGTAGGTGCCCCAATCCTGGTGGAAGCCCTGGCGCGGGTCGGCGTGCTCGTAGAGATGCGTTCCGTCGAACAGGCCGAGCCCGTGGGCGTCGAGCGGGAAGTGGCCGGGCACCCAGTCGAGCAGGATGCCGATGCCGGCCTCGTGGGCGGCGTCCACGAAGGCGGCGAAATCCTCGGGCGTGCCGAAGCGGCTGGTCGGCGCGAACAGCGAGACCGGCTGGTAGCCCCAGGACCCGTCGAACGGGAACTCGGTGATCGGCAGCATCTCGATATGGGTGAAGCCCATATCCTTGACGTAGGGGATCAGCCGCTCGCCCAGCTCCTTGTAGGTGAGGTAGCGGTTGCCCTCCTCGGGCACCCGCGCCCAGGAGCCGAGATGGACCTCGTAAATCGAGATCGCGGCGTGGCGCGGGTCCTTGGCACCCCGGGTCTTCATCCAGCCGGAATCGCGCCAGGCGAACTCACCCGTGCCGTGGGTGATCGAGGCGGTCTCCGGCGGGTGCTGCGCCGCGAAGGCGACCGGGTCGGCCTTGAGCGGGATCAGGGCGCCGTCGGGGCCGCGGATCTCGAACTTGTAGCAGACGCCGGCCTTGAGGCCGGGCACGAACAATTCCCAGATCCCGCCATCCTGCCACAGGCGCATCGGGTGGCGCCGTCCGTCCCAGTCGTTGAAGTCACCGACCACGCTGACCTTGCGGGCATTGGGCGCCCACACGGCGAAGCGGAAGCCGTCGATGCCGTCGAGCTGGCCCGACTGGGCGCCGAGCATCCGGTAGACCAGGTTGGTGCCGACCTCGCGCAGGGTCGCGACGTCATACTGCTCGATCGAGGAGCCGAAGCCGTAGGGGTCGTAGCGCCGCGTCTTGGTCCCGTCCCAGAACTCGACCTCGATCTCGTAGAGCGGCCGGCCCTCGCCCTCGACCCGGGCGACGTAGAACCCGTCCGGATGCCGCTTCTCGAACGGCACGGTGCGGTCGCTCATCACCAGGGCGGCGGCGCGGGCCTCGGGCAGGACGGCGCGGACCTCCCACAGGTCCGGGCCGACCCGGTGGGGGCCGAGCACCGAGAACGGGTCGCCGTGGTTGGCGCTCATCAGCGCCGCGATCGCGTCCGGATGGACGCTCGGCGGCGCCGAGGTGGCTCCGGAATGCGGGACATCCGCGTTCCGCGCGCTCGCCGCTTCCGGGTCGATCCGCGGTGCGAAGGTCTCGTCGATCGCCGTCATTCGGTTTCCCCGGGCTCGTGTCCGTCCGTGTCCAGAATGGTGAGAACCCCCCGTGCGGGGATTTCGATCCAGTCCTGCCGGTTGTTGGCCTCGTAATCGACTTCGTAGAGCGCCTTGGTCAGCAGGCAGAGGCGCAGCAGCCGCGCCCGCGTGCCCGGGTCGGTCACGGCCGCCCGCGTCCCCGCCACGGCCGCCTCGTAGCCGGCCAGGAACGCCGCCTCGATCATGCCGCGCCACGCGGTGGCGGCGTCCCGCGCCCGCTCCTCGGAATCACCGAACCGGATGGCGATCTCGCGGACCACCGTCTCGGCCCCGTACGCGAAGGAGCGCATCAGGCCGGCGACGTCGCGCAGCGGCATCGACTTCGCCCGCCGCTCGTCGGCCGGGCGCGAGGGCTCGCCCTCGAAGTCGACGATGATCAGGTCGCTCTCGGAGACCAGCACCTGACCGAGGTGATAGTCGCCGTGGATCCGGATCTTGTGGGCTCCGCGCGGCGGCTCGGCGCTGAGCTGCTCGATCAGCGCCTCGACCTCGGCGCGCCGCTGCATCAGCGCCGTGCAGGCGGGCTTGCCGGCATCCAGGCCGCGCTCGGCGAGACCTTTCAGCGCCCGGAAGGCCCGCTCGGCCTGGTGGCGCGCATCCCGGGCGAGCACCGCCAGGTCGTCCTCGGCGAAGGGCTCGGCCGCGAAGGCCGGGTCGTCCGTCTCCATGGCGAAGGCGGCGTGCATCTCGGCGGTGCGCCGGCCGAGCAGGTCCGCCCAGGGGCCATGGGCCTGGAACGCCTCCTCGGGGCTGGCGGCCTCGCTCTCGGGGGTGAGCACCACGGTCTCGAAGTCCCGGCGCAGGCCCTCGAGCATCAGGGTCCAGGCGTCGCCCTGGTTGAGGACGAATTTCTGCAGGACCGCGAGGGCCGTCCGCGTGCCGTCCTCGGCGACGTGCTCCAGGGTGCCGAGCAGCGCCGGGGTGTTGGCGAAGCCCGCGGTCTCGGTGAGGAAGCGCCCGACCTCGATCTCGGGATGCGTGCCCGGCTGCAGGCGGCGCAGCAGCTTGAGCATCATCTTCGAGCCGATGGCGATCGAGGTGTTGCTCTGCTCGGCCGAGAGCCGGCGGATGTCGGCGGTGTCGACCGTGACGCCGTCATCGAAGGCCGAGGTGGTGGAAAAGACCAGCCGCCCGCTCTCCGTGGGCAATTCGGTGCCCCGGCGCATGTCCTCGATCAGGCAGGCGGCGAAGTCGTTGGAGCCGGCCGCCCCGTAGAGCAGCCCGGTCCGCGGGCCGCGGCGCACCCGCGCCACCGCGAAGGGCAGGAGCGTCTCGTCCTCCCGGCCCTCCTCCACGCCCACGGGCATGAAGTATTCGTGGCTCTCGCCGTTGGCGAGCTGCACCTGCAGCCGCGGCAGCAGGAAGCGCGCGCTGCCGTCCCCGTCCTTGAGGGCGGCGCAGTCGATCACCTTCACGGACCGGATCCGCGAGCCCTTGGCGCCGAACCAGCGCCGGCTCGACAGGAACGGCGGCACCACGGTGCGCTCGAAGGCGACGCGCTCGCGGCCCGACATCAGGCTCTCGATGCCGCCGGTCAGCACCAGGGTGAACAGCTCGGGCTGCTCCTGCTGCGGGCCGATCGCGCCCGAGCGGGCTGCGCTTAAGGAGAACCAGTAGAAGCCGTAGGACGGCAGGGTCAGCAGGTAGGGCAGGTCGCCGATCGGCGGGAACTCGGTGCCGCCGGTCAGCTCGATCGGCACCGCGGTGCGCAGCTCCGACAGGTCGAGCTGCACCGCCTGCGGCGCCCGCGACAGGTTGGCGACGCACAGGATCCGCTCGTCCTCGTGCTCGCGGATCCAGGCCAGGACCTTGCGGTTCGAGGGATACAGGAACTGGATCGTGCCGCGCCCGAGCGCGACGCTGTTGTTGCGGATCGCGATCATCCGCCGGGTCCAGTTCAGCAGGCTGGTCTGCGACTGGGTCTGCGCCTCGACGTTGATCGCGTCGAAGCCGTAGATCGGGTCCTGGATCGCCGGCAGGAACAGCCGCTGCGGGTTCGCCCGGGAGAAGCCGCCGTTGCGGTCCGGGGTCCATTGCATCGGCGTGCGCACGCCGTCGCGGTCGCCGAGATAGATGTTGTCGCCCATGCCGATCTCGTCGCCGTAATACAGCACCGGCGTGCCGGGCATCGACAGGACGAGGGACTTCATCAGCTCGATCTTGCGCCGGTCGTTCTCGAGCAGCGGCGCGAGGCGGCGGCGGATGCCGAGATTGATCCGGGCGCGCCGCTCGGCGGCGTAGAACGACCAGAGATAGTCGCGCTCTTCAGCCGTCACCATCTCGAGGGTCAGCTCGTCGTGGTTGCGCAGGAAGATCGCCCATTGGCAGCCCTCGGGGATCTCCGGGGTCTGGCGCATGATGTCGGTGATCGGGTGCCGGTCCTCCCGGGCGATCGCCATGTACATCCGCGGCATCAGCGGGAAGTGGAACGCCATGTGGCATTCGTCGCCGTCGCCGAAATACTGCGCGGTCTCCTCGGGCCACTGGTTGGCCTCGGCCAGCAGCATCCGGTCGGGATAGCTGGCGTCGAGCGCCGCCCGGATCGCCTTGATGACGTCGTGGGTCTCCCGGAGGTTCTCGCAGTTCGTGCCGTCGCGCTCGATCAGATAGGGGATCGCGTCGAGCCGCAGGCCGTCGACGCCCATGTCGAGCCAGTAGCGCATCGTCGCGATGACCGCTTCCAGCACCTTCGGGTTGTCGAAGTTCAGGTCCGGCTGGTGGCTGTAGAACCGGTGCCAGAAATACTGCTTGGCGACCGGATCCCAGGTCCAGTTCGAGGCCTCGGTGTCGAGGAAGATGATCCGCGTGTCCTTGTACGGCTCGTCGGTATCCGACCAGACGTAGAAGTCGCGCTCGGGCGAGCCGGGGGGCGCCTCGCGGGCCGCCTGGAACCAGGGATGCTGGTCGCTGGTGTGGTTGATCACGAGCTCGGTGATCACCCGCAGGCCGCGCTCGTGCGCCGCCTCCACGAAGGCCTTGAAGTCCTCCATGGTCCCGTAGGACGGGTTGATGCCCTCGTAATCGGCGATGTCGTAGCCGTCGTCGCGCAGGGGCGAGGGATAGAACGGCATCAGCCAGATCGCCGTGACCCCGAGGTCGCGGACGTAATCGAGCCGCCGGGTCAGCCCTTCGAAATCGCCGATCCCGTCGTCGTTCGAGTCGAAGAACGACTTGACGTGGATCTGGTAGATGATGGCGTCACGGTACCATTGCGGGTCGCTGCGATCGATCATCGCGTCGCTGCCTCATCGGTCGAATTTACTGGGACCGGCGGTCGGGACCGGCCGGGGCGCGGGCGGTCGGCCGCGCGGCGCAATGGTCGGCGACGGGCGGGCCCGTCGTCGGGATCAGACGCATGGTCAGGTGCCATGGGTGGGCTCAGCCCGCAACCCGCCGCGGCGCCCGAAGACGCCAGATGATGCAGGATCGCTCGGCCGGATCGAGCGCGATGCGGTGGGACCGGCCCCGCAGCTCGAACGTGTAGCCCTGGAGCAGGTCCTCCACCTCCACGGCGCCGTCATCCGGCAGGCCGAACAGCCAGAGCGGCACCTCGTAGGTGCATTCCTGGCGGTTCTTGGGATCGAGGTTGACCATGGTGAACACGCAATTGTCGCGCTCCGGCGTCGCCTTGGCGTAGGCGATGATCTGGTCGTTGGAGGCGCCGGTGAAGACGACGTTGCGGAAGTCCCAGAGGGCGGGGTTCTCGCGGCGGATCGTGTTCAGCTTGACGATGTGCTCGCGGATGTTGCCGGGCCGGTCGTAGTCCCAGGCCTTCAGCTCGTATTTCTCGGAGTTGAGATACTCCTCCTTGCCCGGGTAGGGGGCCGCCTCGCACAGCTCGAAGCCGTTGTAGATGCCGTAGACCGACGAGAGGGTGGCGGCGAGCGTGCCGCGAATGACGAAGCCCGCACGCCCGCTGGTCTGGAGGAAATACGGGTTGATGTCGGGGGTATTCGCGAAGAAATTCGGGCGGTAGTACTCGCCCATCTCGCCGGCCAGCTCCAGGGCGTACTCGGTCAGCTCCTGCTTGGTGTTGCGCCAGGTGAAGTAGGTGTAGCTCTGCTGGTAGCCGGCCTTGGCGAGCTTCTTCATCATCTTCGGCCGGGTGAAGGCCTCGGCCAGGAACAGCGCGTCGGGATAGCGGCCGTTGACCTCGGCGATCACCCATTCCCAGAACGGGATCGGCTTGGTGTGCGGGTTATCGACCCGGAAGATGCGCACGCCCCTTGCGCACCAGCCGAGCAGGATGTCGCGCAGCTCGATCCAGAGCGAGGGCAGGGCGCCCCCGTAGAAATGAACGTTCGAGATGTCCTCGTACTTCTTCGGCGGGTTCTCGGCGAAGCGGAGCGTCCCGTCGGGGCGCCACTCGAACCATTCCGGGTGGTTCTTGATCCAGGGATGGTCCGGCGAGCACTGGATCGCGAAGTCGAGGGCGATCTCCATGCCGTAGGCGTGGCTCGCCGCCACCAGGCGCTCGAAATCCTCCAGCGTCCCGAGCTCGGGATGCACGGCCTCGTGGCCGCCCTCCTCCGCGCCGACCGCGTAGACCGAGCCGACATCCCCGGGCTCGGCCTTGAGGGTGTTGTTCTTGCCCTTGCGGTTGGTCCGGCCCACCGGGTGGATCGGCGTGAAGTAGAGCACGTCGAAGCCGAGCTCGCGGATCTCCGGCAGGCGCCTGATCACGTCGTCGAAGGTGCCGTGGCGGTTCACGTCCATCGACTGGGAGCGCGGGAAGATCTCGTACCAGGCGGAGAACCGGGCCGCGAGGCGGTCGGCGATCACCGGCAGCACCACCGGATAGCGGCTGAGATTCACCCGCTCGGCGTTCCGGCGCACGAGGCTCGCGGCCTCGGGCTGGAGGATCCGCTCGAGCTGGGCGGCCGAGCCGGTCTCCTCCGCGGCCAGAGCGGCGACCAGGGCGGCCAGCCGTTCCGCGTCGCGCCCGGCGGCGCGGCTGCGGGCGAGGGACGCCGCGGTCTCGACCAGGGTGACGCCCTCGATCGTCTCCAGGCGGATGTCGACGCCGGCGGCGCGCTTCTTCAGGGTGTCCCGCACCCAGGAGGAGAACGGGTCGCGCCAGGCGATCAGGGTGAACTCGTAGCGGGCGTTGCGCTCCAGGGGGAATTGCCCGGCCCAGCGGTCGTTGTCGACGAAGACCATCGGGTCCTCGCGCCACGCCTCGGTGCCGGCGACCCGCGACAGGATCGCGGCGTCGAGCACCTCGTGGCCGTCGGAGAAGATGTCGGCCTCGACCCGCAGGGATTCGCCGACGATGCGCTTCACCGCCGAGCGGCCGCCGTCGATCTCCGGGCTCACGGCCTCGATCACCACCCTCCCCTCGCCGTCCGGCGCGCCGCGCTCGGGCAGCTGGGCGACCTGGGCGGCGCTCGCACTCAGGACGCGCAACTCGCCCGGCAGCAGGTCGATGGCGCTGCCGGGATGGAAGGCGATCGGCTCGGCCTCGGGGGTCCGGTCGACGAAGGCGCCGAGCATCCCGCCGGTCCGGGCGATGAGCGTGCCGGCATCCACCGGCACCGGCTTGTCCGACGGGTTGTAGAGCACGATCAGCGCGTGCCGCGCCGAGGCCGGATGGCCGGTGTCGAAGCGGGCGAGCGCCACGAGGTCGCTGTCGGGGGCCGAGATGCGCAGCTGCGCACCCTCGACATTGGCGGCCGGCAACTCGGCCCGCAGGGCATTGATCGCCCGGATCGAGGCGGAGATGTCGATGCCGGTGTCGTTCTCGCGGTCGCGCGGGGTGGTCTCGACCACGTGCAGCGCCCGCCGGTAGCCCCATTCGTAGCCGATCGGCATCAGCACGCCGGCCGAGAAGAAGGCGGCCAGCGCGTAGCGGTTGCGCAGGTGCCGCGCCACCGCCTCGGGGCCGCCGCTGATTTCGGCGGCCAGCCGCTTCATGTCGTGGTTTTCCGGGAAGGCGATCGAGGGTGCCAGCACCCGGAGGCGCTCGTACTGCTCCAGCGCCCAGGGCTTCTTCAGGTCCCACCAGGCGAAGGAGTTGAACAGGTAGTCGAAGCCGGCGCCGGCGGTGGCCTTCGCCTCCTCGAAGGTGCAGCCCAGGGTCTCGGCGGCGAACAGGCAGGCGGGATCGCGGCCCTTGGCCTCCCCGATCAGGACGCGCCAAGTCTCCGGCGGGACCTTGTAGGCGGCGTCGCACCGGAAGCCCGCCACGCCGAGCGCCTGGAGCCGGGCCACGTAGGCGCCCCAGATCCGGGTCAGCTCGTCCCGGGCGGCGGGGGTGTGATAGTCGAGCTCGGCAAGATCGCCCCAGACCGTGCGGATCGAGGGATCATCCGGATCCACAGCGGCCGGATGCATGATCGAGCCGTCGGGCTCCTTCATGAACAGGTCGGGCCGCTCGACGGCCAGCCGGGCATTGTCGGCGGTGTGGTTGATCACGAGGTCGGTCATCACCGACAGGCCGGCGGCCTTGGCGGCGGCGCAGAACCGGCGGATCTGCTCGTCGTCCGGCGTGCCGTCCTGGTCCCGGAACCGCTCGTCGAGCCGCTCGGGATCGGCCACCGCGTAGAGGCTCTTCGAGCCGCCGGTCTGGTGGAACGGGTTCAGGTAGATCCAGTCGAAGCCGAGGCTCGCGATCCGGGGCAGCTCGGCCGTCCAGTCCGAGACGCGCCCGACCAGGAGGGGGAACAGGTTGTAGATCCGCGGTCCCTCGGCGCGGGGCGCCAGGGAGGCCGGCAGGACGGCTTCGGCTCCGGTCGTCGCGGCGGCGGCGGTGGTCGGTGCGTTCATGCTGGCCTCTGGCTCCCAATCCATGTCTCGTAACGCCCGAACCGCAGGCGCGTGCCTGCGGCTGCAGGCCGGCACCGGTCGAGGCGGCGGAACGGCCCGCACCGCTCCGCACAATCGCTCGGACCCGCCTCCGTTCCGGCGGCGGCCCGTCTTCTAGCCGACGCGGCGTGACAGCGCCGCGTCGGCCGCGCCCTAGGACGCGCGCCGCAGGACCACGTAGGGCAGGTCGCGCAGGAGGTCGCCGAGATCGACGCCCTCCCCGGTGCCCTCGACGGTGCGGCCCGAGACGATGTCGCGCCAGCTTGTGCCCGCCCCGAGATCGACCCGGGTACCGGCGAAGGCCTCGCCCGACCAGGTTGCCTCGCCGACGATGCCGGCGAACAGCCGCGGCACCGCCACGAACAGGTCGCCGCCCTCCTCGCCGGGATCGGTCCGCCGGTAAGCGATCACGTGGGCCGCCCGCGCGCCCCTCGCCTCCACCGGCTCGTAGGCCGCGCTGGCGTAGAAGCCCGGGCGCTCGGCCCGCTCGGCGAGCAGCCGCGCCAGGGTCGCCTGCTTGACCCGCCCGTCCGGCCAGTGCGCCAGCAGCTCGGCCGGCGCGCCGCCCCGTTCGAGCATCCGCTCGAGGGCCGGGTAATCCACCGGGCGGCGGTTGTCGGGATCGACGAACGAGAAGTCCCAGATCTCCGTGCCCTGGTAGGTGTCGGGCAGGCCCGGCAGGGTGCATTTCAGGACCGTCCGGCCGAGCCCCGCGAGCATGCCGAGATGGGCGAGCCGCCGGGCGAAGGGGCGCAACTCGCGCAGGAAGTCCGAGCCCGGGGCGATCAGCGCCGAGAACAGCTTCTTCGTCGCGCCCTCGTAGACCTCGTCGACATTGACCCAGCTCGAGCGGCGCTTGCCCTCGCGCATGGCCTTCTCGCCGTAGGCGATCAGCCGATCGCGGAAATCCTCGATCGCGGCCGTCTCGTCCTGCTCCAGCAGCTCCAGCGGCCAGGCGCCGAGGATCGCCTGGAAGAACATCCACTGGTCGTTGGCGTCGGGGGCCGGCTCGCCGTCGATCCGGGCGAGATGCGGCCCGGCGGTCCGCTGCCACTGGTCCCAGGCGCCGGCCCAGCCCTCCGGGATCTCGGAGAGCGCGAGCAGCCGGGTCCGGGCATCCTCGCCGCGCTTGGTGTCGTGGGTCGCCGTGGTGATCATGGCGTTCGGCCAGTCCCGGGCGCGGGCGATCTGCAGGTCGTGGAAATGCTCCGCGTCGATGCCGTACTCGCCCGGATCGCCGCCGACCTCGTTGAGGCCGAGCAGGCAGGCATACCGGTAGAACAGCGTGTCCTCGAGGCTCTTGGCCATGACCGGGCCGGTGAGCTGCTGGAACCGGCGGCGGAAGCGCAGGACCACCCGCGGGTCCGGGCGCCCCGCCCCGGTGGTCTCGATCCGCCCGAGCAGCACGTCGGCGGCGAAATCGTGCACCGAGCGGTCGGGCAGGCCCGACCAGCGCTTGGCCTTGGCGACCGCGCCCTCGATCAGCCGCACGTCCTCCGGCTCGACCTCGCCCTCCTCCAGCTCCGGCGGCAGGTAGCTGCGATAGGTCGGGAAGCGGGCGATGATCTCGATCAAGGCCCGGCGCAGCGCGTTGACGGTGAAGTCGCGGGTGCGCCGGTCGGCATCGGCCACCTCCTTGAGGTCCGAGGTCAGCACCTCGAGCTCGCTGGCGAAGCTGATCTCCAGGATCTCGGCCTTGGCGGCGCGCAGCTGGAACCCGTAGGGCTCGTCAACTCCCGAGGCCCATTCGTAGAGACGCCGGACCTTCCCCTGACGCTCCTTGTCCACCAGGATGCCGTCGAGCTGGTTGAGCACGTCGTAGCCCGTGGTCCCGGCCACCGGCCAGGGCCGCAGCCGCTCGCCGGGCTCCAGGATCTTTTCGACGACGACGTAGAAGCCCGGCCCGACCGCCGCCTGCAGCGCGCGCGCGTAGCCCAGGGGGTCGGCCAGCCCGTCGATATGGTCGATGCGCAAGCCGTCGATCCGGCCCTCGCGGATATGCCGGAACACGGTCTCGTGCGAGCGGTGGAAGATGTCGGATAGCTCCACGCGCAGGCCCGCAAGCGAGTTCACGTCGAAGAAGCGGCGGTAGTTGATGTCGCTCGAGGCCACCCGCCAATGGGCCAGCCGGTAGGCCTGGGCCTCCAGCAGCCGGTGCAGCGGCCCGAAGCTGTCCGGGCGGCCCTTGAAGCCGTTGAGCAGCGCCAGGGTGCTGGCCGTCGCCTCCTGGATGAGCGGCGACACGCCGTAGATCTCGGCGAGCCGGCGCTTGAGCCCCTCGGCCTCCTCGGGGAAGCTCTGGCGGCGGGTCTCGTCGGTGTCGATCGACATGGCCCGCAGCCGCTCGGAGATGGCGAGCAGCTCCGCGGTGGTGTCGTCGTCCACGGCCCCGATCGCGGCGATCACCCGGTTGAGGATGGTCGGGTAGCTCAGGGGCCGGATCGGCAGCTGGTGCTCGTAGTGCCAGACGCTGAAGGCGCCGGCCTCGGGGTCGAACTTCAGCTCGAGCGTGCCCTTCTCCAGGGCCTCGCCGTAGCGGTCGCCCAGGAACGGGATCACCAGGTTGCGGCCGGCGCCGAGACGCTGCCAGTCGATGTCGAAGGCGTCCGCGAAGGGCGACAGCGAGCCCCATTCGAG
Organism: Methylobacterium brachiatum; assembly: GCF_900113845.1. Lineage (NCBI taxonomy): Bacteria > Pseudomonadati > Pseudomonadota > Alphaproteobacteria > Hyphomicrobiales > Methylobacteriaceae > Methylobacterium > Methylobacterium brachiatum. Next base: position 37,788 of record NZ_FOQW01000021.1, read on the forward strand.
CACCGAGAGCCACCACGGGTTGTCGGAGCCGCCGACGCCCATGTGGTTGGGCACGATGTCCAGCAGCAGCTTCAGCCCGTGCCCGTGCAGGGTCTCGGAGAGCCGGACGAAGCCCTTCTCGCCGCCGAGCTCCGGGTTGATCGCGCCGTGATCGACGATGTCGTAGCCGTGGGTCGAGCCGGGCCGCGCCTTCTGGAGCGGCGAGGCGTAGACGTGGCTGATCCCGAGCTTCTTGAGATACGGGACGATCCGCTCCGCGTCCGCGAAGGTGAAGTCCTTGTGGAACTGCAGCCGGTAGGTCGATTGCGGCGGCGGCGCCGCCAGCCGGGCGGAGCCTGAGCGCGGCCCCCGCGACTCGGCCGAGAGCGAGGCCGCCAGCTTGGCCAGCGGTCCGCCGGGGGCGGCGATGTCGACGAGGTCCCGGTCGAGCTTGCGCCGCCAGTTCGGGTAGCCCTCGGTCGAGCCCGGCACGTTGGCCTGGGCGAGCTCGGAGACCACGTCCTCGTACTGCACGGCGGTCAGCATCGAGGGGGCGCGGGCGAGGTAGCGGGCGGCCGCCTCGAACGGCGCGGCCTCGGGCGGCTCGGCCGAAGGCAGGAGCTGCTCGGCGGCCAGCGCCTCGGTGAGGCGGCGACGCTCGACCACGCGCTCGTTGCGCTCGGCCTCGGCGCGCTCGTGATCGTAGAGGCCCAGCGATTGGCGGGTGTCGGTGTCGACCCCGCGCCACCAGCCGACGAAGGTCGGCAAATCGTGGGTGGTGATGGCGGTGAGCGCGTCGCGCGGATAGGCGGAGGGAGCCTTGAACCGTCCGTCCGCTTCCCGCTCGAAAGCCAGGATCCGGTAGCTCAGCACGCCCGCCCGCATCAGGGCGTCGGAGAAGCCCTCGGGCGCAGTGCCGAGATCCTCGGCGATGACCAGGCACTTGTTGCGGTGGCTCTCCAGCCGCAGCACCGCCAGCATCGGCTCGAACGGCATCATCACGTAGGCGCCGGCATGGGCGCCGGCCCCCAGCGGGATCAGGAACAGCCGGGCGAGCTGGAAGGCGTGGTCGATCCGGATCGCGCCGGCATGGCGCATGTTGGCCTGGACCAGGGCCCGGAAGGCCGCGAGGCCGTCCCGCTCCATCTCCAGCGGGTCGAAGGCCGGCAGGCCCCAGTTCTGGCCCTTGGGAGCGAGCAGGTCCGGGGGCGCGCCGATCGAGACCCGGTCGGCGAAGCGCTCGGGATGCGACCAGATCTCGGAGCCGCCCCGGTCGGCGCCCACCGCGAGGTCGCGGTAGAGCCCGACCCGCATGCCGGCGCCCAGAGCCGCCGCCGAGGCCGCGGCGAGCTGGCGGTCGGCGAGGTATTGCAGCCAGGCGTGGTAGCCCACCGCCTCGGCCTTCTCGGCCGCGAAGGCCACGACCGCGTCGGTGCCGGCGCGGCGGTATTCCTCGGGCCAGTCGCCGAGCCAATGGGCGCCCTGCTGCCGGAAATGCTCGGAGAGCGCCTCGAACACCGCATGCGCGGCGAGATCCGGGCCGCCCTCCTGGCGGAAGCGCTCGAACTCGGCGTCGGTGCCGGCCCGGGCCGGGGATTCCAGCCAGAGGGCGCGCAGCACCGGGTCGAGCACGTCGGCCACGCCCTGGTGATCGACGAGGGCGGCCTCGCGCAGGGCCGTGATCGCGTCGGCGCGCTCGGCGAGCAGCGCCTCGGCCCGGGAGCCGGCGAGCCCCGGCAGGCTGCGCGGCGCGATGAACAGGGTCTCGAGGAACAGCCGCGAGGACGGCGAGTAGGGCGAGATCTTGGTCCGGTCGGAGCCGAACAGGGCGTGGACCGGGCTCAAGCCCAGAAAGGCCGCCCCGCGCAGGGCCGCCTCGCGGGCGGCCTCCCCGGCATCCGCGTAGGTGCCGATGCCGATATTGGTGGCCGAGCGCAGGCCGTAGAGCTGGGCGGCCATGCCCCAGTCGGAGGCGCCCTCCTCCGTGTAGGGCCGCGGGCGCCAGCAGCGCTGGGGCGCGGCGATCACCCAGGATTCGGCCCGGATCCGGCCGGCCTGGACGGTCAGGCGGTGGTAGCCCGGGGTCAGCGGCGGCAACTCGAAACCTGCACCTTGGCCCGGCTCGGCCCCCTGCAGGTTGGCCCGGCCCTCGCGGGCCGCGCCGCGCTCGTCCACGAGCCGCCAGACCAGGGTGTGCGGGGCGCCGTCCTGGACGCGGACCGGCACCCGGGCGCCGCGCCGCGCCTCCACGGGCAGGAGCGGCGGGACCAGGCCGCAGCGCAGAGCCTCGACCTGGGCGAGGCTCTCGGCCACGCCGGCCTCGTCCTCCACCGCGAAACCGAGGGCCGCGAGCAGGCCGCGCCGCACCTCCAGGGAGGTCTCGACGGGCTGGCCGAAGGCGTCGGTATAGCCGGCGGAGACGCCGACGAGGTCGGCGAGTTTTTCCAGGGGGCTCACGAGCGGGGCTCCGTCAGGAACAGACCTGTCCAGGACGGCAGGTCCCGTCCGGTCGTATCGGGGGCGTTGGTCCAGACCACCCGGGCGCCGCCCGGATCCAGCGCGAAGGGCGCGTCCCCGACATTGGCGATGAACCGCAGGGTGCCGGCGCCGAACCGCCAGGTGCAATCGACCACGTCGGCCCGCGGCAGGGTGGCGGCGGCGCCCAGGGAGCCGGATTTCGCGAGGGGCACGACCACGTCCCGGCGCAACCCGAGCAGGCGCGTCGTCTCGGCCAGGACCTCCCGGTGCGGCGAGCGCGCCCGCTCGGACCAGTCGAGCTTCGAGGCCTCGAAGGTCTCGCGCTCGGTCGGATCCGGGATCTTCGAGGTGTCGTCGGCAAACGCCGCGAAGCTCTTGAACTCCCGGCGCCGGCCGTCACGCACCGCCTTGTTCAGCTCCTCGTCCGGGGCGAAGTCGACGAAGAACAGGAACGGCGTCGAGGCCGACCATTCCTCGCCCATCCAGAGCATCGGGATCTGCGGCGCCAGCAGGAAGCCGGCCCGGGCGAGATCGAGTTTCCTGGGATCGGCCAGATGATTGAGACGCTCGCCCAGCGCCCGGTTGCCGACCTGGTCGTGGTTCTGCAGGAAGGTCACGAAGGCCGAGGGCGGCAGATGCGCCGAGGGCTCGCCGCGCGGATGGTTGCCGAGCGTCGAGAACGGCTCGCCCTGATAGGCGAACCCCTCCGCCAGGCAGCGGGCCAGGCGCTCGACTGGTTTGTCGGCAAAGCTTTGATAATAGCCGGCGTCCTCACCGGTGAGCAGGACGTGCCAGCAATGGTGCAGGTCGTCGGCCCATTGCGCGTCGTGCATCTTCGGCTTGCCGGCGGCGTCGCGCTCGAGCCAGCGGGCCTGGTTGGCCTCGTTCTCCAGCATCAGGTGGATCTCGCGGTCCGGGAATCGCCGCCGGACCGTCTCGCCGAGCTCGGCCAGGAAGTGGCGGGGCGAATCGTCGAGGATCGCGTGGACGGCGTCGAAGCGCAGGCCGTCGAAATGGTATTCCTCCAGCCAGTACAGGGTGTTCTGGATGAAGAACTGCCGCACGGTGGCGCCGCTCTCCTTGCCGTCGAAATTGATGCCCGCGCCCCACGGCGTCTGGTGACGCTCGGTGAAGAAGGTCTTGGCGTAGGCGTGGAGGTAATTCCCGGCCGGGCCGAAATGGTTGTAGACCGCGTCGAGATAGACCATCAGCCCGAGCCCGTGGGCGGCGTCGATCAGGCGCTTGAGGTCGTCCGGGCGGCCATAGGCGCCGTCCGGGGCGTAGGGCAGGACCCCGTCATAGCCCCAGTTGCGCGAGCCCTTGAAGTCGGCGAGCGGCAGCAGCTCGATCGCCGTGACGCCGAGCGCCTTGAGGTCGGGCAGGCGCGCCTGCAGGCCGGCATAGGTGCCCTCCGGGGTCGCGGTGCCGACATGGCACTCGTAGATCACCGCCTCCTCGAACGGGCGCCCGGTCCAGGCCTCGTCCGACCACGCGAAGGCGCGCGGATCGACCACCTCGCTGAGGCCCGAGACGTCGTCCGGCTGGAAGCGCGAGGCCGGGTCCGGCACGACCAGGTCGCCGTCGATCCGGAAGCCGTAGCGGGCTCCCGGCTTCACCCCGGGCAGGGCGGTGCGCCGCCAGCCGCCGCCCGACTCAGGCAACGGGTGGTCGATGCCGTCGACGACGAGTTCGACGCTCTGTGCGGTCGGCGCCCAGAGGGCGAAGCGCACGCCGCCCCCCACCATCTCGGCTCCGAAATCCATGCTGTGGGCGCGCCGCATCGGGCCACGGTCCTCGTCGTTGGCCGTGCGCACCGAAGGGCAAGCGCGGCAGGGATCATTGTCGTGGGAGAAGGCCCCGGGCACGATCCGGTTCCCGCAGCGCAGCTATGGCGGCGTGATGAGACGGCAAGCGTGCGAAAAATGGCGCGGGGGCGGGGCGATCGCCGACCGGATCACGTCTGATAGAACAGGACTTGGCCGTCGGGGCGAATCTGCAGCAGAGCATCGAAGTCCCGCAGATTGCGCGTCAGCACGCAGAAGCCGAGCTTGAACGCCTGCAGGAACAGGACACAATCATGAAGTGCGCCCATGCGGTCGTCCTTTGCATAGCCCTGGATCCGGCAGAGCATGCCCGCATAGACGGCGGCGCTTCCTAGGGTCTCCGCGTCAGGGGTGAAGATCCGGTGCGCCGGCATCGCGTCGATCGCGGTTCCAATCGCCGCGACGGCCTGGGCGCTGCGAGGGTCCTTGGGATCGAGGACCCCCACTGTGTGCATCAACTCCTGGATGGCGACGGTGCTGTGGTTCACGATCCGGATGTCGAGGAGGTCTTCGACCAGAGGCGATGCCCTCCCCTGCATCTGGTCGATGTAGACGCACGTATCGAGCAAAAGCGGACGGCCCGCATGCGCCTGCCCCTCAAGAAAGGGCAAAGCGGCATCGTCCCGGCGCTGCAATGCCGTCTTTGGTCCCTGCCGACGCAGCCGTTCCGCGGCCTTGAAGGTGAAGACCACGCGCTAGAAGCTCAGGTCGAGTTCCGGGTCAACCGATGCCCGCAGCGTGCGGAATACGTCCGCGAAGCCATCCTCGATGGCGATGTTGGCGAGCGCGAACTCGATCAGCGCGGTGTCAGAGTGAAGCCCCGTCCGGGCCTTGGCGCGTTCGATCAATTCCGGCGCGACGCGTCCGGAGATCCGGCTGGCCTTGCCCCGGGTCAGGCCGCTTTCCTGCGCGCGGGCCATGACGGCGGTGACGGAAGGGGCAAGGGATGTCTCAATCCCTGAGGCCTGCCTCGGCTGCGAACGATCCCCAGCCATGGCGATGCTCCGACGATGTTCAACAAATCGTATGATCCGGCAACGTAGTGGGCCGGACCTCCACGCGCAATCATCTCATCCGGCTTTGACCGACTCGCATTGAGCCTGTTCTCAGCCCGCCGGCACCCACCCGCCCCGCGCCCCAACGCCCGCCGCGGTGAGCACCAGCACCGAGCGGCCAGGCAGCGGCACTGTGTCGTCCGGCCCGTAGGACGGGGCGCCCGGCGGGACCGTGCCGGTAGGCTCGCCCGTGTCGAAGACCGGCAGCCAGGGGCCGCCGATCACTGGGGCGAGACGGAAACCGAGGGCCTCCACCCTGGCATTGAACAGGAGCAGCAGGCGGTCGCCCGCCCCGTCGTTGCCGATCTGCATGCCGAACACCTGGAGGCCGTCATCGGCCCAATGGCGGTTCTCCATCTCGGTGCCTTCGGGGGCGAGCCAGTGCACGTCCCGCAAAGGGGCGTCCGGGGCGACCGGGGCGCCGGTGAAGAAGCTGCGCCGCCGCAGGGCCTGCTGCGCCCGGCGCAGGGCCAGGAGATTGGCCACGAACGTGGCGAGGCTCGGATCCGGGTCGCTGGTCCAGTCCATCCAGCTCGTCGGATTGTCCTGGCAATAGGCGTTGTTGTTGCCGCCCTGGCTGCGCGAGCGCTCGTCGCCCATCAGCAGCATCGGCACGCCTTGGGCCAGCATCACGCTGGCCAGCATGTTGCGCTTCTGGCGAGCGCGCAGGGCGAGGATCGCCGGGTCGTCGGTGTCGCCCTCGACGCCGTAATTGCAGCTGACATTGTGGCCGTGGCCGTCGCGGTTGTCCTCGCCGTTGGCCTCGTTGTGCTTCTGCTCGTAGGCCACCGTGTCGGCCAGGGTGTAGCCGTCGTGGCTGGCGATGAAGTTGATGCTGGCCAGCGGCGAGCGCCGGGACGGGGCGAAGACCTCGCGCGAGCCGGTCAGCCCCTGGGTCAGCTTCGCCAGGGTGCCGGAATCGCCCTTCCAGAAACCCCGGGCGGCGTCGCGGAACTTGTCGTTCCACTCGCTCCAGCCGCGCGGATAGCCGCCGAGCTGGTAGCCGCCCTCCCCGATGTCCCAGGGCTCGGCCACCATCTTGACCCGCGCGAGCACCGGATCCTGGGCCACCGCCTGGAAGAAGGCCGCCTGCGGGGTGAAGGCCAGGGGCGAGCGCCCGAGGCTTGAGGCGAGGTCGAACCGGAAGCCCGCGATGCCGTAGGCGGTGACCCAGTGGCGCAGCGAATCCAGCACCAGCTGCATCACCCGCGGGTGGCTCACGTCGAAGGTGTTGCCGCAGCCGGTGCAATCGATCGTGCGGCGCCGGTCCGCGGCGTCGAGCTTGTAGTAGCTCGCATTGTCGATGCCGCGGAACGACAGGGTCGGGCCGCTGTGGTCGCCCTCGGCGGTGTGGTTGTAGACCACGTCGAGCCAGGTCTCGATCCCGGCGGCGTTCAGCTCGCGGATCGCCGCCTTGAGGCCGCCCGGGGCGCCCTCCCCGCGGTAGCGCGGATCCGGAGCGAAGTAGTTCAGGGGCTGATAGCCCCAGAAGTTAACGAGCCCCTTCTCGACCAGGAAGCGGTCATCCGCGAAGGCCTGGATCGGCAGCAGCTCCAGGGCGGTGACCCCGAGCTTGACCAAGTGCGCGATGATCGCCGGGTGAGCGAGCGCCGCATAGGTGCCGCGCTCCGCTTCCGGGATGTCGGGATGGGTGCGGGTCAGCGCCTTGACGTGGGCCTCGTAGATGACCGTCTCGGTGAGCGGCCGCCGCACGGGGGCCAGCGCAAGGTCGGGCACTTCGGGGGCGGTGACCACGCCCTTGGGCATGTAGACCGCGCTGTCGCGCCGGTCGATCCTGTCATCTCGCCGGTCCTCCCGGCCTCGGCGGTGGCCGTAGAGCGCGTCGTGCCAGCGGATCCGGCCGCGGATCTCCCTTGCATAGGGGTCGAGCACCAGCTTCGAGGGGTTGAACCGGTGGCCGTTCGCCGGATCCCAGGGCCCGTGCACCCGATAGCCGTAGAGTTGGCCCGGCAGCACCCCGCGCAGGTAGCCGTGCCAGACGTCGTCGGTGCGGCAGGGCAGCCGGACCGTGCGGGTCTCGTGCCGCTCCCCCGGCTCGAACAGGCAGATATCCACCGCGGTGGCGTGCTCGGAGAACAGGGCGAAGTTCACCCCACGCCCGTCGAAATGCGCGCCGAGCGGCGCCGGCACCCCGTCATCGACGGCGATCATGGGCAGAGTCCGGGTTTTTGGGACATGGACCGAGGCGCGTGCCGGCGCCGGCGGGCGAGGTCGGCCGTCAGGGCGTGCGGCAAGGCTCTCGGAACAACGTCATCGACGGGATGAGGCTCGGGTCCCCTCTCCCGCACGGGAGAGGGGGCGCGGCTTGGCCAGCCAGAGCGATGGCGCCTCAAAGCGGTATCGCCATCGTCGGCGTCAGCGAGAACGATTCGGCTACTCGGCGGCCGCCGCGGTGGTCGGGGGCTCGCGCTCCATCGTGCGGAAATTCTCCAGCTCCGACAGGAAGTTGCGGGCCCACCAATCGACGTCCTCCCGGGTCATGCGCTCGACCATCGGCCGCCAGCGGGCGACGCGCTCGGCCTTGGGCATGTACAGGGCGGAGCGGATCGCCTCGGCGACCTCGAACCGGTCGTAGGGATTGATCAGCAGCGCCTCGGGCATCTGCCGGGCCGCGCCGGCGAATTTCGACAGGACCAGCACGCCGGGATCGTCCTCGCTCTGCGCGACCACGTACTCCTTGGCGACGAGGTTCATGCCGTCGCGCATCGGCGTCACCAGCCCGACCCGGGCCGCCCGGTAGAGGCCGGCCAGGACCGGGCGCGGATAGGCCTTGGTGATGTACTGGATCGGCGTCCAGGCCGGGTCGCCCAGCGCGCCGTTGATCTCGCCGACCTTCTCGTTCACGTCCCGGGCGAGCTGCTCGTATTCCGGAACCTCGCTGCGCGATTTCGGGGTGATCTGGATGTAGGTGACGTTGCCGCGCTGGTCGGGATTGGAGGCGAAGAAGCTCTCCACCGCCTCCATCCGCTCGGACACGCCCTTGGAATAGTCGAGCCGGTCGACGCCGATCAGCAGCTTGCGGGTGCGCAGGCCCGCGATGGTCTCGCGCACCACCTTGTTGGAATTGGCCTTCTCGGCGGCCTCCTTGAAGCCGGCGACATCGATGCCGATCGGGAAGGCGCGGATCCGGGTGCGGCGCCCGTCGACCATCAGCGAGCCGCCGCCGAGCGGGATCGCCCGCTGGGTGTCGACCAGGTTGCGCTGGAGGTTCTGGACGTCGGCCTCGGTCTGCAGGCCGATCAGGTCGTAATCGACGATGGCGCGCAGGAGCTCGCCGCTCGCCGGCAGCGAGTTGAACACGTCGGCGGCCGGCCAGGGGATGTGGTGGAAATAGCCGATCGGGTTGTCGAGCCCGAGGCCGCGCAGCTCGGCGGCGAGCGGCAGCAGGTGGTAATCGTGCACCCAGATGATGTCGTCGGGCTCGACCAGCTTGGCCAGCGCCCGGGCGAAGGTCCGGTTGACCCGGCTGTAGCCGGCGTAATCCGAGCGCGAGAAGGCGCCGAGGCCCAGCCGGTAATGCATGATCGGCCACAGGGCCCGATTCGCAAAGCCGGCGTAATATTCCAGGTGGTCCTGCGGCGAGAGGTCGACCACGGCGTACTGGACCCGGCCCCGGTCGATCAGGGTCGGCTCCTCGGAGGGCTCCTCCGTGATGTTGCCGCTCCAGCCGAACCACAGCCCCTCATAGGCGGTGAACGCCTCCTTCACGGCGACGGCGAGGCCGCCCGCCGCAACCGCCTTCCCGCCATCCTCGGGGATGGCGACGCGGTTCGATACGATCACAAGGCGTGCCACGCGGGTCGGCTCCGGATCAGGGGCGCGGCTCGAGTCGAGGACCTCGCCGCGCCTGCATCGGGACTTCTCAGTAGCAGAACGCGCGGAGACCCTGCGCGATCCTTTGTCAGGGCAACCCAAGCGTGAAGCCGGGCGCGGGTCAAGTCGAGCACCCCGCCGCACCGGACAGGATCGCCGCCCTGTCCGATGCTCGCGGCGCGGTTCGGGCCTCGCGCGGCCAGCCCTTGAAGGCTCTTCGCGGCGAGGCCCGGGATGTGTCGAAGGGCCACCGAAGGGAAGCCGTCATGCAAGCGTGACGGTTCTGCCGGATCCTGCCTGAACGCCGGCTGAGCGAGGGCCGACGCGCCGCGTGGACCCGTCGCGCCGACGCCGCCCGCCGGACCGCACGCCGCGCTGGAACCGGTGACAGCCCAGTCGGTTACTCAGCCATCGCGGGGGCCGCGGTCGCCGCGAGCGACGCCGTCCCTGCGCCGCGAGGAGTGTTTTCGAGATGGCCGGCAACGAGTTCCCGCAGGATGCGCCCAAGGACCCGCTGAAGGATCCGGCGCATGACCGGCCCGGCGAGACCGCCGGCGAGCGCGCCCAGTGGCGTGCCCTCCAGGGCGATGTCGAGGGCCTGGCCGACGAGGCGGCCGAGCGCGGCCGCGGGCTGATCGACGCGGCGCGTCTCCAGGCCCAGGATTACGTCGAGCGGCGCAAGAGCGACGCCGCCCAATCGGTCCACGAGCTGGCGCAGACGATCCGCAATTCCGGCCGCGACCTCGGCGACAAGCCGAACGTGCGCGCCTTCTTCGACAGCGCCGCCGACGGGCTCGAGCAGCTCGGCTCCTCGATCGAGCGGCGCAGCCTCGGCGACTTCTACGGCGAGGCCGAGGCCTTCGCCCGCCGCGCCCCGGTGGCGGTGGCGGTCGGCACCTTCGTGGCCGGCCTGATCGCCGCCCGGTTCATCAAGTCGTCGAGCCTGCCGCCGGAAGCGCCCGACGGCGACGCCCGCGACAGCTTCCGGGCCTGACCGATGGCCCAGGGTCCTGATCCGCGCCAACCCGGCGCCTCGAGCATCCAGAGCCTGATCGGCGATGCCCTGCGCGAGACTAACGAGCTCGCCCGCAAGGAGATCGCGCTGTTTCGCGCCGAGATGGCGGGCAATGTCCGCCAGCTCATCGTCGGCTTAGCCTGCATGGTCGGCTCGGCCGTGTTCGCCGTGGTCGCCCTGCTCGTCCTGATCGGCGCCCTCGTGAAGTGGCTCGCCACTATCGTGGGCTCCGAATGGCTCTCGGCCCTGATCGTCGGCGGCGTGCTACTGGTCATCGCCGTGGGTATGGCTCTGTGGGCACGCAGCGTCCTGTCCCTCTCCACCCTGGCGCCGACGCGCACGACGCGCCAAGTTCGCCAGGATGCCCAGGCCCTGTCGGAGCGCGTATCCGGATGAGTTCGATGACCGACCTCGAGAAGGAAATCGAGGCGAGCCGCGCACGGCTCGACGAGACGATCGACCAGATCCAGGGCAAGCTCTCCGTCCCGAACATCGTGGACGAGATGCTGGGCAATGCCCGGCGCACGCCCGCGCTGAGCGGCGTCTATGATGGCGCCCTGGAAGCGGTGCGCCGCAATCCCGTGCCGGTCCTGCTGATCGCCGCCGGGGTGGGGCTGTTGTTCAACCGGATGGCCCGGGATGCCGAGCGCCGCCGCACCCAGGTCTCGGCCGAGCGCGTGGCCACGCTGAACACCGGCACGGCCCGTGGCTACGATCCCGATCTGCCGACGGCGCGCCCCGTCCGCGATCCCCTCGAGAAGACCGAGATCTGACGCGCAAGACGATTCGAGCCCGGCCCGACGGCCGGGAGGCGCGACGCTCCCCGCGTCGCCGAGACGGACATCCGAGGACCCCGCCATGACCGACAAGCCGACCCCCTCCAGCCTCCCCGAGCAGCTCGCCGCCCAGGCCGGCATGCCCACTGGCACCGGTGATACCAGCCTGCGGCCGGATCCGGCCGGGCACGGCGATCCGCGTTCGGCCCCCGGCGAGGCGGCCGGCGACTTCACCCTCCGCCCCGACCCGCGCGGCCTGCACGACCCGCTCCCGCCCGGTGCCGCGACGCGCCCGATCGATGCGGCCGCATCCGCCAAGGAGGGGGCCCAGGAGGCCGCCGATCGCGCCGCCGACCTCGCCGGGCAGGCCCGCCAGACCGTCTCGGACCTGGCCGACGATATCGGCAACCGCCTCGGCAGCGCCGCCGATCAGGCCCGCGCCCGCGCCGCCTCGGCCTATGACGAGGCCCGGGAGCGCGCCGCCGCCCTGCACAAGCGCAACCTGCGGGCGCTCGACGACATCACCACCCAGGGGATCGACGGGCTTCAGCGCGGCCGCAGCACGGTCGAGCGCTTCGTGGACGACAACCCGCTGCTGGTGGGCGTCGTCGGCGTCGCCGCCGGCCTGCTGCTCGGCGCGCTGCTGCCGCGCACCCGCCAGGAGGACCGCAACATCGGCCCCTGGGCCGACGAGGTCCGCGACCAGGGCCTGCGCTACGCCCGGGAGGTGACCAATATGGGCCGCGAGTTCGTCCAGACCGCCCTCGACCCGGACAACCTCAACGCGGCGGTCCGCAAGGCCGCGGATTCCGATGGCCACACGCCGCCGGCGAACGAGCGGGCTGCGCACAACCTCTGACCACCGGCGAAGACCGCCGCCACGTCGATCTGAGGGCCGGAGACGCGATGTCGTCTCCGGCCTTTTTTATCGCTTGAACCGGTTCTTCAAAGCTTCGTTCGCCCGGACCTGCCAGCCCGGCCCGCTGGCGCGCATGGCCTCGATCACGTCCGCATCGAGGCGCAGCGTGATCTGCCGTTTCGGCTGATCGGCCTTCGGGCGACCCGGACCGCGCTTGAGCAAGGCCACGCCATCCCCAGGAACAGCGCGCGCCATCATCGCGTCGGTCAGTTCCGGGATTTCCTCATACTCTTCGGCGGTGATCGTGTGAGCGTCGACCTTGGCGAGGTCGGTGGCGCCAATCCCCTCAGTGGACGAGCGAGGCGTATTTCTTCTGCTCCCGGGCATTGGCCTTCCTCATCGAGAACACGTGCCGATCGTCTCCGCGCGGTGTCCAGCAGATCACGACCATTCGTCCGGCGAGGAAACCGACCGTGACCAGACGATCCTCGCCATAATCGTGCCGCTCATCCAGGAAGGTTACGCGCGGGCCGGCGAAGACCTGTTCCGCGGCCTCAAAATCGAGACCGCGTTGATCGAGCGTCCTGTCGCGCTTCGCGGAATCATAGGTGATCGCCACGCCTCAGGCGTAGCACCACGAACGCGGATGTCGATCATTAATGGCGTGCCGGAAACTCGGTTCCGCCATGTCGGTTTTCGCTCTCGCGAGAAGTCCGGCGGCGTTTGCGTCCGGAGCGTCGATCAGGCGGCGCTTGGCTCCCCATACAGCCCCGCATGCGCCTCGCGGAGCAGGTTTTTCTGCACTTTGCCCATGGTGTTGCGGGGCAATTCGTCCACGAACAGGACGCGCTTGGGGCATTTGAACCGGGCGAGCCGGCCCTCCAGGGCCGTCACGATTCCCGCCTCGTCCGGGGCGTTCGTCCCGCCGACCACCACGGCGGTGACCGCCTCGCCGAAATCCGGGTGCGCCAGGCCGATCACCGCGGATTCGACCACGCCCGGCAGGGCGTCGATCTCGGTCTCGACCTCCTTCGGGTAGACGTTGAACCCCCCGGAGATGATCAGGTCCTTGCCGCGCCCGACGATGTGGACGTAGCCCCGGGCATCGACCTTGCCGAGGTCGCCGGTGATGAAGAAGCCGTCCGGCCGGAACTCGGCTTCGGTCTTCTCGGGCATCCGCCAGTAGCCCTTGAACACGTTCGGGCCCTTCACCTCGATCATCCCGACCGCGTCCGGGCCCAGGGCCGCGCCGGTCTCGGGATCGACCACCCGCAGGGAGACGCCCGGCAGGGGGAAGCCGACCGTGCCGGCGACCCGGTCCCCCGTATAGGGGTTCGAGGTGCTCATGTTGGTCTCGGTCATGCCGTAGCGCTCGAGGATGGCGTGGCCGGTGCGCGCCTGCCATTCCCGGTGCGTCTCCGCGAGCAGCGGCGCCGAGCCCGACACGAACAGGCGCATGCCCCTGGCCGCCTCTTGGGTGAGGCCGGGTTCCTTGAGGAGGCGCGTGTAGAAGGTCGGCACGCCCATCAGGGCGGTCGCCCGGGGCATCAGGCTCAGGATCAGCTTCGGGTCGAGGCGCGGCAGGAACAGCATGGTGCCGCCGCTCGCCAGCACCGTGTTGGTCGCCACGAACAGCCCGTGGGTGTGGAACACCGGCAGGGCGTGGATCAGCACGTCGTCTTCGGTGAAGCGCCAGACATCCACGAGCGTGCGGGCGTTCGACGCCAGATTGTCGTGCGTGAGCATGGCGCCCTTGGAGCGCCCGGTCGTGCCGGAGGTGTAGAGGATCGCGGCGAGGTCGTCCGGCCCCCGGGGCACGTCCGCGAACGCCGTCTCGTGCCGGTCCGCGGCCTCAGCGGCGCTGCCGGTTCCCGCCGCATCCAGGGTCCAGACCGCGCGGATGCCCGCGGCGGCCTGCACCAGGGCCTCGCGCCGACCCGGGTCGCAGACGAAGATCGTGGGCTCGGCATCGCCGAGGAAATACCCGATCTCCGCTGGGGTGTAGGCGGTGTTGAGCGGCAGGAACGCGGCGCCCGCGCGCACCACCCCGAGATACAGGAAGATCACCTCGGGGCTCTTCTCGACCTGGACCGCCACCCGGTCGCCGGGCTGTACGCCGGCCGCCTGCAGGGCCGCCGCGTAGGCGCCGGAGCGGGCGATGAGATCCGCGTAACTGTATCGGCGCCCTTCCGGCGTCTCGATCACGGTCTTGGCGGGATCCGGGACGCCGTCCCGGACCAGGGAGAAGAGATGGTTCGTCATCGTGAGGCTGGAGCTATCACGGACCGCAGGGTTCAGGCAGCCATAGAACCGTTCCGGATCGCCCCGCAATCGCGGTCCGCCTCTCGCCTCCGCTTTCCGGGGCCTCTGTCAGGCCGCCAGCCGCTGCCGCGAGGACAGGAAGGCGCCGTCCGGGACGCGCTCGGGGGCGAACAGCCCGAGGCCGACGGGTACCGGAATCCCGACATCGATCGCCTCCATGCCCGCCGCCGACCTGACCCTGGGCGCTGGTGCACGGGCTCGCCGCGCTGATCCTCGACCGCCTTGTGCCCCTGGAGGCCGGCGAGACCGAGGCGGTCGCCCGCCGGATCACCGGGCAGTTCGCCCGGCTGGCCGCTAGCCTTACCGAGGCGTGAGCCGGGCGGTCAGGCCTCGGCCAGCACCACCGCCCGCGGCGGCGGCAGCTTGGCGCGCAGCTCCCGGGTCACCGCCGGCGAGGCCGCCACGGTGCCGAGATTGGCGTAGGTCTCGTGGTTCTTCTCGATCGCCGCGAGATCGTAGAGGTAGTTCACCATCAGCCCGTGCGACTGGGCCAGCCCCTTCTTCGAGGTGTCGCCGAGGAAGTTGATCCGGTCCAGACGGGCGCCGTTGCCGAGATGGAACCGGGCCACCGGGTCGAGCGGGCGCCCGCGCTCGTTCTTGGCGCGCAGGAAATAGGCGGCCGCGGCCGGGATCAGCGCCTTGCGCACCGTCTCGGCCCGGGCCTTGTCGGCGTGCCAGTCCGGATCGTCCAGCGCCCGCAGCACCTCCACGTCCTCCGGCAGCAGCCCCTGCGGGCTGTCGGCCCGGCGCTCCCGGGCGAGCCAGGCGGCGAAGCCCGGCACCGGCGAGAGCGTGACGAAGGTCTTGAGCGAGGGCACCTCGCGGGTGAGGTCCTCGACCACCTGCTTGATCAGGAAATTGCCGAAGGTGACGCCGGCCAACCCCTTCTGGCAGTTGGAGATCGAGTAGAAGATCGCCGTGGTCGCCGCCCGCGGCTGCAGCGGCTTGCGCTCCCGCGACAGGATCGGGGCGATCGCCGGCGCGACCTGATCGGTGAGCGCCACCTCGACGAAGATCAGCGGCTCGTCGGCGAGCGCCGGGTGGAAGAACGCGAAGCAGCGCCGGTCCGGCGGCTCGATCCGGGCGCGCAGGTCGTCCCACCCGGTGATCGCGTGCACCGCCTCGTACCGGATGATCTTCTCGAGGATATGGGCGGGCGTGGTCCAGTCGATGTGCCGCAGCACCAGGAAGCCCCGGTTGAACCAAGAGGCGAACAGGTGCTCGAAATCGGAATCGAGGCTGTCGACCGCGTCGAGCACGGCGGGGTCCGCGTCGGCGCCCGTGCGCAGCGCCTTGCGCAGGTCGAACAGGTCCTCGCGCATCCGCACGAGGCTCAGCGTTCCGCCGCGGGCCAGGTTGAGGCGGCGGATCAGCTCCTGGCTGCGCGGCTCGGCGGCCTCGTGCAGGGTGCCGAGGCGGGCGCGGGTCGGGTCCGCCCGGTAGGCGGCGATCGCCTCGTCGACGGCGGCATGGTCCGCGTCGAAGTCGAGGGCGATCCCCCGCAGGAAGGCGTGGCGCTCGGTCTGGCCGAAGCTGGCGTAGCGGTCGAGGATCAACCGGGCCAGCGCGACCCCGGAGGCCTCGCCGCGCCGCGAGATCAGGTCCTCGCACAGCTTGACCAGCTCGCTGGCGCTGGCCCGGCCGGTGATGTCGCTGCGGCCGATGCCGATCAGGTCGCGGCCGCGCTCGCTGATGGTCTGGAGCAGGTCGCCGAAGAAGGAGATCGCCGCCATGACCCTCGCACTGACCCCTGTCGGACCGGACCTGACGCGTCTCCGGTCTCATGACGCCGGCGCATGGCCCCGCGCATCCGTGAGGGCCCGGCCCTCGGTGCATGCTGGTCCCGGCTCTGAGCCACCATTCTACGGTGGCGGGGCGGTCGCGACCAGAGCTTGACCGGTCGCGAAAGGCTCACCGTGCGGCCCCGAGACGAAGGTCGTGTGACGGCGCGATCCCGGAAGGCCTCAGTGCCGCTCGGCCAGGGTGGCGAGGTCGGCCCGCTCCCGCCAGTCGCCGATGCCGTGGTGGCGGGCGAAGCGGAGCTCGGCGGCCCGGAGGGCGCGGTCCGGGTCGCGGGCCCGCATGATCTCGACGGCCCCGATGGTGAAGGGCACCCCGAGGATCTCCTTGGCAAACTCGACGCGGTAGTTCGGCATCCCGTACTCCCTGCTGCGGTTTTTCCGGACGTGTCGTTCGGAACGAATCCGGCCCGAAAACCGTATCCGGGTCACGAACCCAATTGTGCGTTCGACGCCCGGCACGCGGACGGCCGGAACCGCGTCGATGGCATATGGTGCAGGACGCCGGACCGTGAAGGGGCGCGAGGCGTGACCGAGGGCTGCAGCCCGGGCGCTTGCCGCATGGCGCGCCCGGCCCGTATCGGTCCCGGCTCTTCCCTCCCCGACACGGATTCCACGATGGCCCCCATGCCGGCCCTGAAGCGGCGGCGCGCCTGCCCGCCCCCGATCCTGCCGTGACCACCCTCCTCGACGCGAAGGCCCGGCTCGGCCTGACGCTGATCGCCGGCGGGGCGGTCGCCAACATCTATTACAACCAGCCGCTCCTCGGCCTGATCGTGTCCGAGTTCGGCGACGCCGCCGCCCTGTGGGTGCCGACCACGGCGCTCGTCGGCTACGGGCTCGGCATCATCGGGCTGGTGCCGCTGGGCGACGCCCTGCCCCGCCGCCGGCTGATCGTCTGGCAATGCCTCGGCCTCGCCGTGGCGCTGCTCGCGGTGGGTCTCGCCCCGAACCTCGCCTGCCTGGCGCTCGCCCACCTCGTGGTCGGCGTGCTCGCCTGCGCGGCGCAGCAGGCGGTGCCGTTCGCGGCCGAGCTCGCCCCGGATGCGAGCCGCGGCCGGATCGTCGGGCAGGTCATGACCGGCCTGCTCACCGGCATCCTGCTCGCCCGCACGGCGAGCGGGTTCCTGGGGGCGCATCTCGGCTGGCGGGCCGTGTTCCTGGCCGCGTCGCTGCTCGCGCTCGCCATGGCCGGCATCGCCCGGGCGACCCTGCCGCACACGCCCCAGACCCAGCGCCTGCGCTACCGGGCCCTGATGCTGTCGATCCTGCACCTCGCCCGGTCGCAGCCGGTCCTGCGCACTGCGAGCCTGTCGCAGGCGCTGCTGTTTGCCGCCTTCAACGCCTTCTGGGCGACCCTGGCGCTGCTGGTCGAGAACCCGCCCTTCGGGCTCTCCGCGGCCGGGGCCGGCCTGTTCGGGGTGATCGGCGTCTGCGGCGCCTTCGTGGCGCCGGTATCGGGCCGCTTCACCGACACGCGCGGCGCGAAGCCGGTGGTGCTCGGTGGCAGCCTGATGGTCGCCCTGTCGTTCCTGGTGCTCTGGGCCGGGGGCACGTGGTCGCTGGTCGCCGTCGGGATCGGCGTCCTGCTGATCGATATCGGCATGAACGGCGCGCTCATCGCCAACCAGACCCGGGCCTACGCCCTGGTCCCGGGGGCGCGGGGCCGGATCAACACCGTGCTGTTCACGACCCTGTTCGTGTTCGGGGCGCTCGGCGCCTTCGCGGGCTCGCAGGCCTTCCTGGTGGTCGGCTGGCCCGGCGTCTGCGCGGTGGGCCTCGCCTTCTCGGCGCTCGCCGTTCTGGTGGCGGCCCGCGATCCGCACGGGCCGGCGACGCCGACTACTTGAGCACCCGCGAGAGGCGGCACCACGCCGCTTTCTCCGCCGGCAGCCCGAACCGAAGCCGTTCGGGTCGCTCGGGGAAGCGCCGCACCGCGATCCCGGCTTCCGCCAGCCGCCGGTACAGGCCCGGCCCGTCTGGAAAATCGGCGGTGCGGAACAGGCTGGTGCCGCCGACGATCGTTCCGCCGCCGCGGGCGATCAGCCGGTCGAGGCGCTCGGCATCCGCCGCCCGGGCCTGGGCGGCCTCGGCCCGCCACGCCGTGTCCGACAGGGCGGCATGTCCGATCGCCAAAGCCGGCCCGGACACCGCCCAGGGGCCGAGGGCGGTGGCGATCCGGTCCGCCGTCCCCGGCTCGGCCACCGCGAAGCCGAGGCGCAGGCCCGCGAGCCCGTAGGTCTTGCCGAAGGAGCGCAAAACCACGAGCCCCGGGGCCGCGTGCGGGCACAGGCTCGCCACCGGCTCCAGGTCGGCGAAGGCCTCGTCGGCGACCAGCAGGCCGCCGCGGGCGCGCAGCGCGTCCGCCAGGGCGAGCCGCTCAGGTAGCGGATGGGTCCGCCCGTCCGGATTGTTCGGATCGACCAGCACCGCCACGGCCGCGTCGCCGATCGCCGCGATCCCGTCGACCTGCGCCACCCTGTGCCCGGCCCGTGTCCAGGCGGCTGCGTGCTCGGCATAGGTCGGGCCGATCACCGCGACCCGGGTCGGCGCCACGAGCCGGGGCAGGGTCTCGATCAGGATCTGGGTGCCGGGGGCGGGGACGACATGTGCCGTATCGGGCGCGCCGTAGGCCATCGCGGCCGCCTCCCGCAGGGCCTCGCCCTCGGCGGCGGCGGGAAGCCGCGTCCAGGCGCTGGCCTCCACCGGCGGCACGGGATAGGGGACCGGATTGATCCCCGTCGAGAGGTCGAGCCAGGGCTCCGGCGCGTCCGGAAAGGCGTGTCGGAGGCCTCCGAGATCGCCGCCATGGGGGATTGGCCCCGGGATTGGCCCAGGGATCGCCCCCGGCCGCGGAGCGGAATTCCAGAAACGATGGTCCATCCGCCCGATACGCTCGCCATCCTCGCCCTCGCCCTCGGGATCGAGGCGGCGTCCGGCTACCCGGACGCGCTCTACAAGGCCATCGGCCACCCTGTCACCTGGATCGGCCGTCTGATCTCCGGGCTGGAGCGCGGCCTGAACCGCGGGTCCGAAGGGCGGCGCCGGGTCGCCGGCTGCCTCGCCCTGGTGCTCCTGCTCGCTGCCACGGGGCTGCCGGCCTGGGCGCTCACCGGGCTCGCCCTCTGGGCCGGCCCCCTCCCCGGCTTCCTGCTGCTCGGCCTGCTCTGCGCGAGCCTGCCGGCGCAGCGAAGCCTGAACGACCACGTCGCCGCCGTGGAGACCGCCCTGCGCGCGGGCGGCCTCGAGGCCGGACGCCGCGCCGTGGCGATGATCGTCGGGCGCGATCCCGACCGGCTCGACGCCCCGGCGGTCTGCCGCGCCGCGATCGAGAGCCTGGCCGAGAACTTTTCCGACGGGATCGTGGCGCCGTCCTTCTGGATCGGCTGCCTCGGCCTGCCCGGCGGCGTCCTCTACAAGGCGATCAACACCGCCGACAGCATGATCGGCCACCGCACCCCGCGCTACGCCGCCTTCGGATGGGCTGCGGCGCGGCTCGACGACCTGGTGAACCTGCCGGCCTCGCGGCTCGCCGGCCTGCTGATCGTCGGGGCGGCCGCCCTGCGCGGCGCCGATGCGCGCGGCGCGCTCCGGGCGATGGCCCGCGATGCCGGCCGCCACCGCTCGCCCAATGCCGGCTGGCCCGAGGCCGCCATGGCCGGGGCGCTCGGCCTGCGGCTCGCGGGCCCGCGGGTCTATGACGGCACCCTCGTCCCCGACGCCCATATGGGCGACGGCCGGGCCGAGGCCACGGCCGACGACATCGCCCGGGCGCTGAGCCTGTACCGCACGGCCTGCCTGATCCAGGGCGGCCTCGTCCTGGTCCTGCTGGCCCTCTGGCGCGTCGGGATCGGCTGACCGGACGGCGCGAGTTCAAGTCCTCGATTCAACGTGCGCGCCGCCGGACCGGTATCCAATGCGGCGGCGCGCGTTCTAAGCTCGGTCGAGCGGGACCGAGGAGAAGCCCATGCGCGCGGTGTTCGTCGATGCCAGCGAGACCCTGGCGGCGGTGGCGCGGCGCCTGCTGCGGCCGGACGATCCGCCCTTCGCGATCAATCTCCAGCCCGACATCGCCCCGGAGGATCTGCCGGCTCTGCTCGCCGGGGCGGAGATCGCGGTGATCGACCACACCGCCCTCCCGGTCGCCGTGGCCCGCGCCTGCCCGAGCCTGCGGCACGCGGTGTTCCTGGGCACCGGCGCGCGCAGCTACATGGACCCGGAGGCGCTCCAGGCCGAGTGCGGCGTCACGGTCCACACGATCAAGGGCTACGGCGACACCGCGGTGGCGGAATGCGCCTTCGCGCTGCTCTGGGCCGCCGCCCGGGGCCTGCCCGAGATGGACCGGGCGATGCGGGCGGGGCGCTGGCTGCGCACCGAGGCGATCCAGCTCACCGGCAAGACCATCGGGCTGATCGGCTTCGGCGGGATCGCGGCCGAGATGGCGCGGCTCTGCCGCGGCGCCGGCCTGCGGGTGCTGGCCTGGAACCGGACCCCGAAAACGCATCCGGGGGTCGAGTTCGTCCCGCTCGAGCGGCTGCTGGCCGAGAGCGACGTGGTCTCGCTCCACCTGCTCCTGACCGAGGAGACGCGCGGCTTCCTGTCGGCCGCGCGCATCGCCGCCCTGAAGCCCGGGGCGATCCTGATCAACACCGCCCGGGGCGCGGTGATCGATGAGACCGCCCTGGTGGAGGCCCTGCGCGCCGGGCGGATCGCCGGGGCCGGGCTCGACGTGTTCACGGTGGAGCCGCTGCCCGCCGACCACCCGCTCGCGTCACTGCCGAACGTCGTCCTGTCGGCGCATTCGGCCTTCCGCACGCCCGAGGCCAGCGACAACCTGATCGGCGCCGCCCTCGACCATTGCCGGCGGATCGCCGCCGGCTGATCCCGTCAGTGCTCCGTCCCCGGCATGTTCTGACGCGGCGCCCCGCCATGGTCGCGGATCACGTTGGACCGTTCCGGGGCGCCCTTGGCGTCGGCGACCTGCTTCCGGGCCGCGGCGGCCAGGAACCAGACGACGCCCAGAGTCCCCAGGGCGAGGATCAGAAGCGGAATACCTTCGCTCATCGCGGTGCCCTCCTGGATGATGGTCCGCAGGGGCACGGATTTGCATCATCGTGCCGGACGGTCCGGCATCAGGCAGTATAACGCGCGATACCGTCCGATGTTCAGGCCGTGCGCGGGGCCGGGGACGCCGCCGCCCGCTTGGCCGCGTCCCGCCGCAGGGCGGAGAGCACGATGAACATCAGGCCGGCCCCGATCGCCAGGCAGGCGGACAGAAACAGCATCGGCACGAGGTCGCTCTGGGTCTGGTCGCGGATGAACGGGACCATGTTCTGCGCGACGAACCCACCGAGATTGCCGACCGAGTTGATCGCCGCGATCCCGGCCGCTGCCGTGGCCCCGCGCAGGAAGGTCGCGGGCATCGACCAGAAGACCGGCTGGGCCGAGAACGTCCCGGCCGCCGCCACGCACAGGCAGGCGAACTTCACCGCGTTGCCCGGCAGGATGACGCTGAGCGCGAGCCCGGTCGCCCCGACCAGGGCCGGCCCGACCACGTGCCAGGTCAGGGCGTTGCCCTGGGCGCCGGTGCGGGCGGCGTGGCGGGGGACCCACCACAGGGCGACCGCGGTGGCGGCCCACGGGATGATGTTGAGGAAGCCGTTGGTCAGGTTCGAGACCCCGAACCCCTTGACCACCGTGGGCAGCCAGTAGCCCAGCCCGTAGGCGGCGAGCGGCAGCGAGACGTAGACCCCGGCCAGCATCAGCACACGCTTGTCGAGGAGCGCCGCGAACGGATTGCCGTGATCCACGAGGCCGCCGCTCTCGCGCTCGGCCCGGAGCGTCTGGGCGAGCCAGGCGCGCTGGTCCTGGGACAGCCAGGGCGCCGTCTCGGGGCCGTTCGGCAGGATCAGGAGCACGACCGCGGTCATCAGGATCGCCGGCGCCCCCGTGGCCAGGAACACCCATTGCCAGCCGGCCAGCCCCAGGACCCCGTCGAGGCCGAGCAGGGCCCCGCCGATCGCCGCGCCGACGGCGTTGGCCACCGCGCTGGCGATCATGAACCAGCCGATCATCCGGGCCCGGTGCGCCTGCGGGAACCACAGCGTCAGCGCGAACAGCACCCCCGGGAAGAAGCCGGCCTCCGCGGCGCCGAGCAGGAAGCGCAGCACGTAGAACATCGCGGCGTTCTGGGTGAAGCCCAGCAGGATCGTGACGATGCCCCAGGTGAACATGATCCGGGCGAACCAGACCCGGGCGCCGACCCGCTCCAGGAACACGTTGGCGGGCACCTCGAACAGGAAGTAGCCGAGGAAGAACAGCGACGCGCCGAGCCCGTAGGCGGTCTCGCTGAGACCCAGGCTGCCGACCATGTCCAGCTTGGCGTAGGAGACGTTCTGCCGGTCGATATAGGCGATCAGGTAGAGCAGGCCGAGCAACGGCATCAGCCGCAGGGTCACCGTGCGGACGGTGCTCTCGGCAAACTCCTCGCTAACCAGGGGCTGCGTGGGGGGCATATGGCGTTCCTCTGGACCCGTGCGGCCCCTCGTGGCGAGGGCCGGCATTACACAGAGTAATCCCTGGCCCGGCCCTCGCCTACCGGGCAAGCGCCAGGAGTCGGTCGCAGTCGACATGGGCCGCGATGTGTCGCGCCAGGCCGTCGAGCGCCGCCTCGACCCCGGCCTCGTAGCCCGCCCCCGCCGAGACCGTGCCGAGGCGGGTGAGCCAGGCGGCGCGCTGGGCATCGTGCGCGAACAGCCCATGGACGTAGGTCCCGGCCACCAGCCCGTCCGCCGAGACCGCCCCGTCGACGCGCCCGTCGGCGAGGCGCAGCAGCGGCCGGGCCGCGTCGGGGCCGTGCGTGGCGCCGATATGCATCTCGTAGCCCGTAAACAGCACCGCATCGGGCAGGCTCGTGCCGGTGGCCGCGGCCAGCCGCTTGTCCGGTGTCATCACGGTCTCGACGTCGAGGAGCCCGAGCCCCGGCACCGTGCGGGGCGCCCCCTCGATCCCGTGCGGATCGGCGAGGCTGCGCCCCAGCATCTGGAAGCCGCCGCACAGGCCGAGCACCCGCCCGCCCCGGCGGACATGGGCGCGCAGGTCGATGTCCCAGCCCTCGGCCCGGAAGACGTCGAGATCGTCGATCGTGGTCTTGGAGCCCGGCAGCAGCACCAGGGCGGCCTCGGCGGGGATCGGCGTTCCGGGGCGCACCAGCACCACCGACACCCCGGGCTCGGCCCGGAGCGGGTCGAGATCGTCGAAATTGGCGATGCGCGGCAGCACCGGCACCGCGACCGTGACGGTCCCGGCCGGGCGCGGCCCGGAGCCCGCGAGCCCGAGCACGTCCTCGGCCGGCAGGCGCGCGGCCTCGGGGAAGTGCGGCACCAGGCCGAGCGGCGCCCAGCCGGTCCGCTCGGCGATCAGCCGCATCCCGTCGGCGAACAGGCTCGGGTCGCCCCGGAAGCGGTTGACGATGAAGCCGGCGATCATCGCGGCGTCCTCCGGGTCGATCACCGCCTTCGTGCCGACCAGGCTCGCGATCACGCCGCCCCGGTCGATGTCGCCGACCAGCACCACCGGCGTGTCGGTGGCCCGGGCAAAGCCCATATTGGCGATGTCGCCGGCCCGGAGGTTCACCTCCGAGGCCGAGCCCGCGCCCTCGACCAGGACCAGGTCGGCCTCGTCCGTCAGTCGCGAAAAGCTGTCCAGGACGGCGTGCATCAGCCGCGGCTTCCAGGCCTGGTAGTCGCGCGCCTTCACGGTGGCGACCATCCGTCCCTGCACCACCACCTGGGAGCCGACCTCGCTCTGGGGCTTGAGCAGGACCGGGTTCATGTGCACCGAGGGCGGCACCCGGGCGGCCCGGGCCTGGAGCGCCTGGGCGCGGCCGATCTCGCCGCCATCCGGCGTGACGGCGGCGTTGTTCGACATGTTCTGCGGCTTGAACGGCCGCACCCGCAGCCCCCTCTCGGTGAAGGCGCGCGCCAGCCCCGCCACGAGCAGCGACTTGCCGACATCGGAGCCGGTGCCCTGGATCATCAGGGCCCGCTTCATCGCGAGCCTTGCCGGTCAATCGGCATCGTCACATCCTGGGCGCCAGACGAATCGAGCCCGCCGTGGACCTGACCTTTCCGATCGAGTTCAATGTCACGGGCACGCCCGTCTCGCTACAGGCCAAACGCGCCCGATCCAAGGAGGCTTGGAAGGAGAAGGTCAGGGCGGCGAGCCGCGAGGTCCTTCCGGACGGTCATTTCGCGACCGAGCGGCCGGTCGCCGTGACGCTCTACTACTTCACGGCCGTTCCCCGCACGGGGGACATCGACAACATCCTCAAGCCGACGCTGGATGCGCTGATCCGGCACGTCTACCTCAATGACGGGCAGGTCGAGCGCATCGTCGCCCAGAAATTCAAGCCCGACGACGTGTTCCCGTTCACCGCGCCGAGCCCCGTCCTGGCCGAGGCGCTACAGAGCGTCCGGCCCGTCGTCTATATCAGGTTATCCGACGATCCCTTCGAGGACCTGACATGAGCGCGACGGAACGCGAACAGCGAGTGCTCGATCTCATCACGCCGCGCCTGAAGGCGGAAGGCTACGAGGTGTTCACGCACCCGTCGCGCGGCCTGTTGCCGGCTTTCATGCAGGATTACCAGCCGGATGCTATCGCGCTCGGCCGTCCGAAGAACATCGCCATCCAGATCGCCCGCGACGCGGCCACCGAACGCCCGAAGGCTGCGGCGCTGACCGAGCGTTTCGCGACGAGTCCGGACTGGGAATTGCGCATCGTGTACGCACCGGAGGGGAGCGACGACCGCCCGGTGCCCGGCGTGTCCCGCGATGCGATTCCCACCGCCATCGCGCGGGTCGAGTCCCTGCTGGCTGCGGACCAGCCCGAAGCGGCCCTGCTGCTGGGCTGGTCGGTCCTCGAAGCCGTCGGCCGCCTGCTCCTGCCCGGAGACGTGTCGCGCCCGCAACCGGCCGGCCAGCTTCTGGAGCGGATGGCAATGCAGGGGATCGTGACGCCGGACGAGGCCGACCGACTGCGACAGCTTGCAGCCCTGCGCAACCAGGTCGCCCATGGCGCCCTGCGGGTCGCGGTGCCGGGTGAGGCCGTCGCAGATCTGATCGCGATCTTGCGCGAGGTGCTCGCGGAGAGCGAGGTCGCCGCGGAGCCATAGACGGCTTCAGAACTCGATCCCCTCCTGGGCCTTCACGCCGGCGGAAAAATGGTGCTTCACGCTGCCCATCTCGGTGACGAGGTCGGCGGCCTCGATCAGGGCCGGCTTGGCGTTGCGGCCGGTGACGACCACGTGCAGGTCCGGCCGGCGGCGCGTGAGGGCGCCGACCACCGCGTCGAGGTCGAGATAATCGTAGCGCAGGGCGATGTTGAGCTCGTCGAGGACGAGCAGGCGGATCGTGGGATCGGCCATCAGGCCCTCCGCCACGGCCCAGGCGTGGCGGCAGGCGGCGATGTCCCGGGCCTTGTCCTGGGTCTCCCAGGTGAACCCCTCCCCCAGCGTGTGCCAGGCGACCCGGTCGCCGAACACCGCGACCGCGTGGCGCTCGCCGGTATCCCAGCCGCCCTTGATGAACTGCACCATGCCGACCCGCCAGCCGCGGCCGAGCGCCCGCAGCATCAGCCCGAGCGCCGCGGTGCTCTTGCCCTTGCCGGGGCCGGTATGGACCATGAGCAGGCCCTTCTCGAGGGTCTTGGCCGCCACCTCGGCGTCCTGCACGGCCTTGCGCTTCTCCATCTTCTCCCGATGACGGGTCGCGTCGTCGCTCATGCGGAGGCTCCGGGCATGGGGGCTTGAATCGGGGCTTGAAGGGGGGCTTGCGGCTTCACGACCAGCGGCAGGCCGGCCACGGTGAGCACGACCCGGTCGGCCCGGGCGGCGAGCCGCTGGTGCAGGCGTCCGGCCTCGTCGCGGAAGCGGCGGGCGAGGGCGTTGTCCGGCACGATCCCGAGCCCGACCTCGTTGCCGACCAGCACCAAAGGCCCCGGCGCCTGCGCGCAGGCGGCAAGCAGTTGCGCGACGGCCGCCGCCACATCGGCCTCCGCCAGGATCAGGTTGGTGAGCCAGAGGGTGAGGCAATCGACCAGGACGGGCCCCTCCGCCGCCGCCACCGCCTCCGGCAGGGCGAGCGGCACGTCGCGGGTCTGCCAGGATCCGGTACGCCGGGCCCGATGCTGGGCGATGCGCGCGACCATCTCGTCGTCGAAGGCCTGGGCGGTGGCGAGATAGAGCCACGGTCCGGGACAGGCCTCGATCAGCCCCTCCGCGTAGGCGCTCTTGCCGGAACGCGCCCCGCCGAGGACGAGGGTCATGCGGGGCGGGATCTGCACCATGCCCCTCCATCGCCCCAACCCGTCCCGCGGTCAAACCCGCGCTACCATGCGGATCGACGGTTGCCGGACGCGCCGCCGCCGACTATAGAACCCCGGCCTAGCCAAAGCGCCCTTCGTCTAGCGGTCCAGGACGTCGCCCTTTCACGGCGAAAACACGGGTTCGATTCCCGTAGGGCGCGCCAACAAAATCAGGCTCTTGGCGCGACTTTACAGGCGCGGTGGCCCGGCAACCCTTTGATGCTGTTTTGGCGGTCTGTATCGCGCGGCCTGCCCGCGCCGGCCTGTGAGGGAGGCCGCGCGACGTGATCCATACCTTTCGATCGGGGCTCGCAAGCGATGGCGTCGGCTTTCGGCAGTCGTTGTCGGGACGCTTACGTGCGACCCGCGATGGGCTCGGGTGGCCATACCTACGGCAACGCCATGGCTTGGAGCGTTCTCTCGATCCTCGGTTGCGTGTTCTTCGCCCGACATCACTCCCACTTTGCACGCCGACGACGGAGCGATCCCGCCCGGCACCCTCAGGCGCAATAGGCCTGCCCGTCGAGGCCGTGCGGCCGGCCGGCTGCCAGGAGGGTCTCCCAGACCGGGGCGGGCAGCGGTACGCCCTCGGCGAGGCGTTCCGCCTTCATGCGGCGCTCGGGCTCGCCCGGCAGAAGCACCGCGCCGCCCGGCGCCGGCTGGGCGGAGGCGAAGAAGTCGAGATAGCTGCGCGCCTCGGCGGCGATCGCGTCGTCCGAGCCGAAGGCCTTCGGCGTCATGTAGAGCGAGAGCATGCCGTTGCAGACCCGGCGCTGGCCGGGTCCCGCCGTGCCGGATCCGGTGAGCGCGCCGGCCAGGAGCTCGCACATCAGCGACAGGCCCGAGCCCTTGTGCTCGCCGAAGGCCCGGATCGCGCCGGCGCCCTTCTGGTTGTCGCGCTCCGGCCCGTCCAGCGGACCGAACAGGGTGGCCGGGTCGGCGCTGAGGCGGCCGTCCGGCTCGATCAGCACGCCCGCGGGCAGGGGCTTGCCGCCCTGCGAGGCCACCAGCACCTTGCCCTCCGCCACCGCCGAGGTGGCGAAGTCGAGGACGATCGGGTCGCGCCCCGGCACCGGGAAGGCGGCCGCGATGGGATTGGTGGAGAAGCGCCGGTCCACCGAGCCGAACGGCGCCACCAGCAGGCTGCCGGCGACGTTGACGAAATGCACCGAGACGAGGCCCGCGGCCGCCGCGCGCTCGGCCCATTCGCCGATCCGCCCGAGATGCCCGGCATGCCGCAGGGCGACGACCGACACGCCGTGCTCCTGGGCCTTGGCGATGCCGAGATCCGTGGCGAACGGGCCGGCGGTCTGGCCGAAGCCGTACCGGGCGTCCACCAGCGCGAAGGCGCCGCCATCGACCAGCACCGCGGGGGTCTGGTCGGCCACGAGCTCGCCCGCGCGCAGCCACGCCACGTAGCGCGGCACCCGGATGACCCCGTGGCTGTCGTGGCCGGTGAGGTTCGCGGCCACCAGGAACTGGCCGATCCGGCCCCCTTCCGCCTCCGAGCAGCCCTCCCGAACGAAGATGTCCCGCACGTAGGCGGTCAGTCCGGCGGCGTCGATCCGCATGATGGTTCATCTCCCGTCGTCGCGCCTCACCGGGCGCGTTCGGGTAACGATCCTAGGCTTTCTTAACCCGCAAGGCGACCACTTCCGGCGATGCGGGATGGACATCGAAGCGCCGCGCGTGGCCCAATACTGACAACGTCGGGCACAAGAACCGGCGACGACGGGACGGATACGCCGATGAAGACGACGCGTCGCGTTTTCTTGACGGGTGCCGCATGCGCGGCTGCCAGCGGTTTAGCCCCGGGGGTGATCCGGTCGAGTGCCGCGCAGGGCGCCGGCGCGACGATCCGGATCGGCATGGTCCTGCCGGTGACGGGCCCCGGCGCGGATGCGGGCCGCTTCGCCCTCAACGGCGCCAAGATCGCCCTGGAGGCGGTCAACAAGGCCGGCGGCGTGCTCGGCAAGCCGCTGGAGATCGTCACCGAGGACGACCAGACCACCAATCCCGGCGCGGTGCTGGCCTTCTCCAAGCTGGCCTCGCAGCCCGATCTGGTCGGCTTCCTGGGCTCGGTCCGCTCCACGCAGAACCACGCGATGGCGCCGGATATCCTCAAGACCGGCAAGCCGATGTGCTTCGGCGGCACCGACCCGGTCCTGACCCAGCTCGGCAATCCCTGGCTGTTCCGCTTCCGGCCCAACGACAGCTTCTCGGCCCGGGTGATCGCCGAGCACGGCGTCAACGGGCTCGGCAAGAAGAAATGGGCGATCATCCACTCCACCGACGCCTTCGGCACCAGCGGCGCCAAGGCGCTGACCGAGAGCCTCGGCAAGATCGGCGCCACGGTCGTGCTCGACCAGGGCTACGCCAACCAGGGCCAGGACTTCACCCCCGTGGTGCTGGCGATCCGGCAGGCGGGGGCCGACGTGATCGGCTCGTACTTCACCTTCGAGAACGACCTCGGCATCTTCGCGCGCCAGCTCCGCCAGCTCGGCGTCACCGCCCCCTGGGTCGGCTCGCCCTCGATCACCAACGTCACGGCGCTGAAGCTCGCCGGGCCCTCGCTCTACGGCACCTACGGGGTGGCCGACTACGCGGAGGAATCGAGCGACGCGGCCCGGGCCTACGGCAAGGCCTACCGCGCCGCCACCAAGATCGCCCCCGACAACCAATCCTCCTGGACCTTCGACGCGGTGACGGTGCTGGCGCTGGCGATCAACAAGGCCGGCAAGACCGACCCGCAGGCGATCCGCGAGGCGCTGCTGGCGGTGCGCGGCCACGCAGGCGCCGAGGGCACCTACAACTTCGACAAGAACGGCGACGGCCTGCACGGCTACAACGTCGTGCGCAACGACAAGGGCACGATCACCTTCGACCGGCGCATCGACTTCTATCAGGGCTGAATCCGGGGCCGCGGACGGGGAACGGACGCAGACATGGACCTGACATGGACCTGATCCTCCAGCTCCTCTTCACCGGGATCGGCATCGGGTCGGTCTACGCCCTGGTCGCCCTAGGCTTCGTGCTGATCTTCCGCGCCACCAACGTCGTGAACTTCGCGCAGGGCGAGTTCTCGATGGTCGCGGCCTTCCTGATGGTGGTGTTCGCCGTCGACCTCGAATGGCCGTACTGGCTCTCGGTGCTGCTCACCATCGGCGGGATGGCCCTGCTCGGCGCCCTGTTCAATCTCGGCGTCTACTATCCCCTGCGCCACCGCACCTACCTGCCGGTGATCATCTCGACCATCGGCGCCTCGATCTTCCTGGCCAACACCACGCTCGCCCTCTACGGGCCGCAGCCGCAGGTCCTGCCGCCGGTCTTCGAGACGCAGGGCTTCCTGCTCGGGCCGGTCTTCCTCGACAGCCAGTACCTGCTGATCATCGCGGTGACCGCGGCGCTCGTGGCGTTCCAGTACTGGTTCTTCGAGCACACCCTGGTCGGCAAGAAGCTCCAGGCGACCTCGCAGGACAAGGAGATGGCCGCGCTGCTGGGCATCCCGGTCGCCGGCATGATCATGCTGACCTTCGTCTACAGCGCCGTGCTCGGCGGCATCGCCGGCATCCTGGTGGCGCCCGTCCTGTTCGTGTCGATCCAGATGGGCGCGACCATCGCGCTCAAGGCGTTTGCCGCGACGATCATCGGCGGGTTCGGCGACGTGACCGGCGCGATCATCGGCGGGCTGGCGCTCGGCATCATCGAGACCTTCGGGGCGGCCTACGTCTCGGTGCCGTACAAGGACGCCTTCGCCTTCATCGTCCTCGTGGCCTTCCTGGTCGTACGCCCGCAGGGGCTGTTCGGCGAGCGTGTTGCGGAGAAAGCATGAGCGCCGATCCGACGACGGCCAACCCGACCCTCCCGGCCGCCCCGGCCCGGCCGCTGCCCCTCGGCAGCCTCGCCTACGCGGCGCTCGCCGCGGCCGCGGTGGCGCTCGCCGCGACGACGCCGTTCAGCGGCTACGTCCTCAACATCCTGATGCAGGCCGCGACCTACGCGATCGCGGTGATCGGGCTCACGGTCGTGCTGGGGCTGTGCGGCCAGATCAACCTGGCCCAGGCCGCCTTCTTCGGCATCGGCGCCTACGCGGTCGGCCTCGGCACGGTCGATCACGGCCTGAATTTCTGGCTGTGCCTGCCGATCGGGCTGGCGCTGGCGGTCGTGCTCGGCGCGGTGCTCGGCGCCTCGACGCTGCGGCTCGGCGGCCACTACCTCGCCATGGTCACGATCTCGTTCCAGCAGATCCTCACCCTGGTCCTGACCAACTGGATCCCGGTCACCCACGGCCCGGACGGGGTGCCCAACATCCGCCGCCCCGCTTTGTTCGCGGACGGGCAGAGCTATCTCGCGCTGTGCGTGCTGGTCCTGGCGGTGGTCGGCTGGCTGGTCTGGCACCTGCCGCGGACCCGGCTCGGGCGCGCCATGCGGGCGGTGCGCGACAACGAGCTGGCCGCGGGCGTGAGCGGCATCGACGTCTACCGCACCAAGGTCGCGGCCTTCGCCATCGGGGCGCTGCTGGCGGGGCTGGGCGGCGGGCTGTTCGCCGGCAGCTTCACCTATATCAGCCCGGACCAGTTCTCCTTCGCCGAGTCGATCGTTTTCCTGACGATGGCGCTCCTCGGCGGCGTCGGCTCGCCGGTGGGCGCGGTGATCGGCACCGGCCTCCTGATCCTCATCCCCGAATGGCTGCGCTTCCTCAAGGAGATCCCGGGCCTGTACCTGGCGATCTACGGGCTCGCGGTGATCCTGATCGTCGTGTTCATGCCCGACGGCATCTGGGGGTTTTTGGGCGATCAGGTCCGCCGGCTGCGGCCGTCCAAGCCCGCGCCGCCGCCCGCCCCGGAGCTGACGCTGACCCAGGGGCGCGATGCCTCGGAAACGCTGCTCACCGTGTCCGGCCTGTCCAAGCATTTCGGCGGCCTCAAGGCCGTGGACGCGATCGATTTCACCGTCACCCGCGGCGGCATCCACGCGCTGATCGGCCCGAACGGCTCGGGCAAGACCACCACGCTCAACGTCCTGTCCGGCCTCTACACGCCGACCGGGGGCACGATGCGCCTCCAGGACCAGGACATCACCCGGTTTCCCCCGCACCGGCGCGCCGCGGTCGGGATCGGGCGCACGTTCCAGAACATCCGCCTGTTCCGCTCCATGAGTGCCCTGGAGAACGTGGTGATCGGCGCCGAGCGCCCGAACAACCCCCTCGGCGCGCGCGACCGGCCGGCGCTGGAGGCCCGCGCGCGCGCGGCCCTGGCCTTCGTCGGGCTCGAGGCGCGGGCGCAGGAGCCGATCTCCGGCTTCTCCTACGGGCACCAGCGGCTGATCGAGATCGCCCGGGCGCTCGCCGGCAACCCGACGCTGCTGCTCCTCGACGAGCCGGCCGCCGGGCTCAATTCCAGCGAGAAGAACGCCCTGACGGTGCTGCTGCGCCGGATGGCGGCCAAGGGCCTGACCATCCTGATCATCGACCACGACATGACCCTGGTCAGCGACGTGGCGAGCCACGTCACCGTCCTGAATTTCGGCCGGCGCATCGCCGACGGGGTCACCGCCTCCGTGCTGCGCGAGCCCGCGGTGATCGAGGCCTATCTCGGGGAGGACGCCGCGACCGGGCCGGGCGCGGGGCTCCAGACCGCGCTGAAGACCGACCTCAAGACCGACCTGGCCCCGGCCTGACCAGGATGAGCACCGCCGTGTCGAACCCGGTTCTGGAGATCCGCGACCTCACCGTCCGCTACGGCGAGATCGAGGCGGTGCGCGGGCTCTCGTTCGTGGTCGGCACCGGCGAGGTCGTGACCCTGCTGGGCTCCAACGGCGCCGGCAAGTCGACCACCCTCAAGGCGATCTCCGGCCTCGTGAAGCCGGCGGGCGGCAGCATCCTGCTCGACGGAGAGCCGCTCACCGGCTTGAAGCCGGAGGCGATCGTGCGCCGCGGCGTCGCCCACGTGCCCGAGGGCCGCCGGGTCTTCCCGGGGCTCACCGTGCGCGAGAACATCATGCTCGGCGCCTCGAATCGCCCCGGCATCCCCAAGCGCGTCCTGCGCGACGAGGTCGAGGCGATGTTCGAGCTGTTCCCGGACATCCGGCGCTTCGGCGACGCCCTCGGCTGGACCCTGTCGGGCGGCCAGCTCCAGATGGTGGCGCTCGCCCGCGGCCTGATGGCCAAGCCGCGCCTCCTGCTCCTCGACGAGCCGTCGCTGGGCCTCGCCCCGGTGATCGTCCAGGCGGTGTTCGCGATCATCGCGGAGGTGCGCCGGCGCGGCACGACGGTGCTGCTGGTCGAGCAGAACGCCCGCATGGGCCTGTCGGTCGCCGACCGCGGCTACGTGCTGGAGACCGGCCGCCTCGTCCTCGAAGGCGACCCGCAGGCGCTCTGGGCCAACGACGACATCCGCGCCGCCTATCTCGGAGGCCGCACAGCCCAGGGCAGCGCCGCCTGACGCCGCCGCACCCCGGAACCGCCCCGACCGCGCCCGGTTGCCCCTTCTGATCCCCGACGGTGCGGTGAGGCCTATCGTGCGCGACCGCAAGCCAGATTCCCGGCGCCGCCTGCTGCAGGCCGGAGGCGCCGTCGCGGCGAGCGCGGTGCTCGGAATCGGAAGCGCCGCCGGCGCGGAGACCGATCCTGCTGCGCCCGCCGAGACGCCGACGGGCCGCCGCTCGAAATCCCTCGATACCGAGTACTTCAAGGGCATGTACGCCACGGAATCGGATCCGTGGCGCTTCGCCTCCAGCCCCTACGAGCGCGACAAGTACGTCGCGACGCTGGCGGCGCTGCCGCGGGCCCGCTACGCATCGGGCCTCGAGGTGGGCTGCTCGATCGGCGTCTTCACGCACGAGCTCTGCCCCCGCTGCGACGTGCTGGTCGGGCTCGACGTGGTGCCGTCGGTCCTGGACGCCGCCCGGGCGCGCTGCGCCGATTGCCCGAATGCCCGCTTCGAACTCGCCGCCGTCCCAGGCGCCTGGCCGGAGGGCCGGTTCGACCTGATCGTGATCTCCGAGGTCGCCTATTATCTCGACCGCGCCGACCTCGCCCGGCTGGTCGCGCGGGTGAGGGGCGCGGTGCTCCCTGAGGCGGACATCGTGCTGGTCCACTGGCTCGGCGTCACCCACTATCCCCTGTCCGGCGATGAGGCGGCGGAGGGCTTCATCGCGGACGCGCAGGACTTCGCGCGGGTCCTGAAGCAGTCGCGGACCGCCGAGTACCGGCTCGACGTGCTGCGGGTGACCCGAGCCGATCCGAAGCCTGCTCCTTAAGCGGCGTGATCCTCAGCGCGGAGGGGCGCGGCGCGCCGTCCTCCGCCCCCACGCCGTCGCGACGCCGTACAGCACGAGCCCCGCCAGCATCAGGGCCAGGCCCGCAAGTGACTGGAGCGGCCGGACGGCGACGAGGTGGACCAGCATGAACAGCGTGACCGCCAGGAAGATCAGCGGCGTGATCGGGTAGCCCCAGGCCCGGAACGGCCGGGGCAGGTCGGGCCGCGTGATCCGGAGCTTGATCAGCCCGATCACGGTCAGGAACGAGCACAGGATCAGGCTGAACTGGATGAAGTCGAGCACCGCCTCGAAGCTCTGCGTGAACAGCAGGATCGTGGCGATACAGGCCTGGAGGAGAAGCGCGGCATTCGGCACGCCGCGCCCCGAGCGGCCCGCGAACAGGCGCAGCAGCGGCATGTCCTCGCCCATCGCCACGGTCACGCGCGGGCCGATCCACATCATCGCGCTGATCGTCGGGATCAGCCCGGCGCAGATCAGCGCGCCGACGATGCGCCCGCCCGCCTCCCCGAAGACGTGACGGCCGGCGATCAGCGCGACCTCGACCTGGCCGGCGAGGTCCGCCACGGGGGTCGTGTAGAGGAACACCGCGTTCAGCGCGACGGAGAGCGCGACGACGAGGCCGGTCCCGGCGACCAGCGCCCGCGGCAGGCTGCGCGGCGGGTCGGCGAGCTCGCCGACGATGTAGGTCGCGGCGTTCCAGCCCGAATAGGCGTACATCACGAAGACCAGGCTGATCGCGAAGCCGGCGCTGACGACCTGCGCCGGATCGAAGGCGGCGGGGGAGAAGCCGCCCCCCTGGCCGCCGCCGCGGGCGAAGCCCACCCCGATGAAGGCCGCGATCAGCGCGAGCTTGAGCAGCGTGAACCCGATCTGGAAGGCGCTGCTGTGGTGCGTCCCGCGCAGGTGCACGAGCGAGACGATCCAGATCGCCGCCAGGCCGAGCAGCAGCGGCGGGGCGCCGGGCAGGATCGCCTTGCCGTACTGGCCGAGCGCCATGGCGGCGAGCGCCACCGGCGCCGAGAACCCGACGGTGGCCGAGAGCCAGCCGGCCATGAACCCGACGGCCGGGCCGTAGATCCGCGTGAGGAGATTGTACTCGCCGCTGGAGCGGGGAAACATCGTGGCGAGCTCGGCGTAGCAGAGCGCCCCGCACAGGGCGACCACGCCGCCGACGAGCCACAGCAGCAGCACCGTGAACCCGGACGGGATGTCCGTCACCTGGAAGCCGAGGCTCGTGAAGACCCCGATGCCGATCATGTCGGACACCACGATCGACGTCGCCGCCAGGGTGGAGACGGCCGGGGCGGCTCGCGCGGCGCTCGATCTGTCGGTCATGACTCCTGTCCGCCATGGTCCGACACCGGAACGCGGCGCTCGACGGGAGCCCGGACGGTCTCGTCAGGGCAAGACTGTCATCGCGCCGATCGATCCCGGATGACGCGCAGTAATCGATATGGGCACCCGCCGGGGTGGCCGTTTGCCGCGTGCGGGGCGGCATTCGCCATCGGGCGGCCTAGCGGATGCCGCCGTCGCTGAGCCGGTACCAGGCGATGATCGCCGAGACGTAGAGGCGGTGGAACGCGTGCATCGGCAGCGGCGCGATCGGCGTCAGCGGCAGCGGCAGGCTGTCGGCGTCGCCGGTGGCGATGTACTGGGCGATCGCTCGCCCCATGGTGGATTGCAGGCCGACGCCGCGGCCCTGGCAGCCGATGTCGATCAGGAGCCCGGGGGCGGGCTCGTGGAGATGGGGCAGGTAATCCTGCGTGATCGCCACGCGGCCGCACCAGCGGTGGTCGAACGCGGTGCCGTCGAGCTGCGGGAACAGCTTGCCGACGATGCGCTCGAGATGCGCCCAGTCCCGGGGCGTGCGCGGCTCGCGGAACGGGCCGCGGCCGCCCATCAGCAGGCGGCCGGTATGGTCCAGGCGGAAATACAGGAGCAGCTTGCGCGTGTCCGAGGAGACCTGGCCCTCCGGCAGGATCGAGCGGCGCAGGTTGTCCGAGAGCGGCTTCGTGGCGACCTGGAAGGAGTTGGCCGCGATCACGGTCTGCGCCAGCCCCGGCCACAGGCCGCCGGTATAGCCGTTGGTGCACAGGACGACCCGCTCGGTCGAGAGCCGGGCGCCCTGCCCGGTGGTGACGGTCCAGGTCGATCCGCTGCGGGACAGGCCGGTGACAGGCGTTTGCCCATGGATCACGGCACCGGCCTTCAGCGCGGCGCGGGCGAGGCCGCGGGCGTAGCTCAGCGGCTGGATCGCGCCGCCGCGGCCGTCGAGCCAGCCGCCCAGGTACCGCTCCGTCCCGAGGAGCCGCGCGGTCTCGGATCGGTCGAGGACCCGGGTCGGCGCGCCGAGGCCGGCCCATTGCTCCGCCCGGCGCGCGACCTCGGCGAGCCCGGCCTCGGTATGGGCGCCCTGGATCCAGCCGGCGCGCCGGTGCGGCACGTCCATCGCGTGGCGGGCGATCAGGTCGAAGACCGTGTCGGCAGTGCTGCCGGCAAAGCGCGCGAGCCGCTCGCCGCGCTCGGGCCCGAACTTGGCGACGAGGTCGGCGGGATCGTATTTCAGCCCCGGGATGACCTGGCCGCCGTTGCGCCCGGACCCGCCGAAGCCGACCTCGCGGGCCTCCAGCACCACCGGCCGGATCCCGCGCTCGGCCAGGTGCAAGGCGGTCGAGAGGCCGCAGAAGCCGCCGCCGACGATGACGACGTCCGCCTGCCCGGATTCGGTCAGCGGCGGCGTCTCGGGTCCGGGCGGCGCGGTGGTGGCCCAGAGCGACGGCGCGAGGGGAAACGGTTCGGCCACGGGGATCCCTAGAGCGGATGCAGCACGCGCTGCAGGAAGTCCTGGGTGCGCGGGTGCTGCGGACGGTTGAGGATCTCGGCGGCCGGGCCCTGCTCGACCAGGCGTCCGCCGTCGAGGAACAGCACCCGGTCGGCGACCTCCCGGGCGAAGCCCATCTCGTGGGTCACGACCAGCATGGTCATGCCCTCGTCGGCCAGCCCGCGCATCACCCGCAGGACGTCGCCGACGAGTTCGGGATCGAGCGCCGAGGTCGGCTCGTCGAACAGGATCGCCTCGGGGCGCATCGCCAGGGCCCGCGCGATGGCGACGCGCTGCTGCTGGCCGCCCGACAGCTCGCTGGGCCGCGCATGCTCCTTGCCGGCGAGGCCGACCCGGGCGAGCAGCGCCCGCGCCCGCTCCTCGACCTCGGCGCGGGGCTCCCGCTTCACGTGGACCGGCCCCTCGACCACGTTCTCCAGGGCGGTGCGGTTGGCGAACAGGTTGAAGCGCTGGAACACCATCGAGACGCGGGTGCGGATCGTCTGGATGCTGCGCTTGTCCCGGTCGACGCGCTGGCCGTCGACCCGGATCTCGCCGCCGTCATAGGCTTCGAGCCCGTTGATGCAGCGGAGCAGGGTCGACTTGCCGGAGCCCGACGGCCCGATGATGCAGACCACCTCGCCCTTGGCGACCTCGGCCGAGACGCCCTTGATCACCTCGAGCGAGCCGTAATGCTTGCGCACATCCTGGAGGACGATCACCGGTGGCGCCCCTTCGCTTCGAGGTGGCGCACCAGGAGGATCAGCGGCAGGCTGAGCGCCAGGTACATCAGCGCCACCATCGTGTAGACGCTGGTGTTCTTGAAGGTCGAGGAGGCGATGAGCTTGCCCTGGAGCGCCAGCTCCGCGACCGTGATGGTCGAGGCCTGGGACGAATCCTTGAGCATCATGATCATGATGTTGCCGTAGGGCGGCAGCGCGATCTTGACCGCCTGGGGCAGGATCACCCGGCGCATGGTCATCCACCAGCCCATGCCGATCGAGAGCGCCGCCTCGACCTGCCCGCGATCCACCGCCTCGATGCCGGCCCGGAAGTTCTCGGCCTGGTAGGCCGAATAGGCGATCCCGAGCCCGATGATCGCCGCCTGGACCGCGGTGAGCGACAGGCCGAAATCCGGCAGCACGAAGTAGATGTAGAACAGCTGCACGATGATCGGGATGCCGCGCAGGATGTTGATCATCACCGCGCTGAAACCGGCCAGCACGGCGATGCCGGAGACCCGCAGCACCGCCCAGAACAGGCCGAGCAGGGTCGAGACCACCAGGGAGGCCAGGGTGATCAGGACCGTGAGCTGCACGCCCTGGAACAGGATCGGCAGATAATCCTGCGCGTCGGCGAGGAACTCGCGCATGAAGCTCAGGACCGGTCGGCGGAGGGCGGCAGACCCCACTTCGTCAGGATCTTCTCCAGCGTCCCGTCGGCCTTCAGCTTGGCCAGAGCCGCGTCGATCTTGGCGAGCAGGGCGGTGTCGGCCTTGCGCACGCTGATCCCCACCGCGGCGACCACGCTCGGCTTGAGGCTCTCGACCAGCCGGACGCCGGGAAACATCCCCTGCTTGACGTAGTAGGCCAGGATCGGCGCGTCGGCGAAGCCGGCCTTGAGCCGCCCGGAATTCACGTCGCGGATGATGTCCGGGATCGCGTCGTAGATCTTCACCTCGGCGAACAGGCCGGACTTCTTCAGCGGCTCGACGAAGGCGGTGCCGACCTGGGCGCCCACGGTCTCGCCCTTGAGGTCGGCGAAGGAGGTGTAGTCCTTCGTGTCGGCCTTCGGGACGATCAGCCCCTCGCCGTAGCTGTAGACCGGCGCCGAGAAGGCCACGACCTCCTTGCGCTGGGGGGTGATGAACATCGCCGCCGAGATGATGTCGATCTTCGAGGCGGTGAGCGCCGGGATCAGCGTCGAGAATTGCAGCGGTTCCACCGCGACGGCGAAGCCGGCCTCCTTGCCAACCGCGTTCACGAGGTCGACCATGACCCCCTGGATCGTGTTGGTCTTGGTGTCGAGGAAGGTGAAGGGCAGGCCGGTGGGCGTCGCGCCGACCCGCAGGGGCGGCTCGGCCCGGGCCGGGCCGGGG
The DNA here is from genome assembly GCF_900113845.1 of Methylobacterium brachiatum. Taxonomy (NCBI): domain Bacteria; kingdom Pseudomonadati; phylum Pseudomonadota; class Alphaproteobacteria; order Hyphomicrobiales; family Methylobacteriaceae; genus Methylobacterium; species Methylobacterium brachiatum. The sequence goes on from NZ_FOQW01000021.1 coordinate 76,293, forward strand.
ATCAACAGGGCGAGGCTCAGGCACAGGCTCGGAAGCAGGCGTCTCATGGCGCGGATCCTCGACACTGGCATAGCGCGGCGTTGCGCTATCGCTCTTCTGTTTTCATATCTGTGAAGATTACCGCACGGTTCGCGGCTCGACGCAAGGTGATTTCACGTGCATGAAGATGCCCCGGAGTCTCCAGGATGACGCTGCGGTGAGCAGGCCCAAAGTCGAACCGACAGGCGCCGATCCGGTGGACCGGGCCGTGGGCCAAAGGCTGCGGGCCCTGCGCCAGGAGCGGCGCCTGTCGCTCGAGAAGGTCGCGGCCAGCACCGGGCTGTCGATCGGCTTCATCAGCCAGGTGGAGCGCGGCCTGTCCTCGCCGTCGCTGCGCGTCCTGGCCCTGCTCGCCGACACGCTCCAGACCGGGATCGGCGGCCTGTTCGAGGGGGCCCCGTCCGAGAAGGATCCCGACCCGATCGTGGTGTTCGAGCGGGACCGGGCCGAGCTCAAGCTCTGGCGCGCCGGGATCACCAAGCAGCTGCTGACGCCCGCCGGGGGGCCGCAGAGCCTCAGCCTGTTCCACATGGTGCTCGAGCCGAAGGCCAGCACCGGCGACGAGCTGTTCAGCCACGACGGCGAGGAGGCCGGCCTGGTGCTGGAGGGGCGCCTGACCCTGGTCGTCGAGGCCCGCACGCTGGAACTCGCGGCCGGCGACAGCTTCCGCTTCGCCAGCCATCGGCCGCACCGGTTCGCCAATCCCGACGGCCGGGCGCGCGCCGTCGTCCTGTGGGTCAACGCGTTGGCGGGGGAGCGACCGGCCGGTCCGTGAGCGCCGGCGGCTGAGGCCAGCCCCGGGGAGTCGCATCGCCCCTTCACGCTTCCGGTTGCACCGGCAATAACGGTTTCCCGCGTGCGGGACCTCCACGGCCCGCCCGAACCGATCCCCTCCGCCGCCTTCGGGCGGCCCTCGCCGACGGACACGACCCATGAGCGACACCCAGGACCGGACCGCGCTGGTGACGGGGGCGGCCCGCGGCATCGGGCTCGCCGCCGCGACCCGGTTCCTCGCGGAGGGATGGCGGGTCGCCCTGCTCGACATCGACGGGCCGGGCGTGGACGCCGCCGCCGCCGGGCTCGGCCGGCCCGACGCGGTGCTGGCGATCACCGCAGACGTCTCCGACCCGGAGGCGGTGGCGGGCGCGATGCGGCAGGTCGCCGACCGGTTCGGCCGCCTCGACGCGCTGGTCAACAATGCCGGGATCGCGATCTTCAAGCCGATGATGGAGACCACCTTCGCGGATTGGTCGCGGGTTCTGGCCGTGAACCTGTCGGGGCCGTTCCTGTGCACGCAGGCGGCCGTGCCGCTGCTCGCCGCGCGCGGCGGCGCGATCGTGAACATCACCTCGATCTCGGGCCTGCGCGCCTCGACGCTGCGGACGGCCTACGGCACCAGCAAGGCGGCTTTGGCGCAGCTCACCAAGCAGCAGGCCGTCGAGCTGGCGCAGTTCGGCATCCGGGTGAACGCGGTCGCCCCAGGCCCGGTGGACACCGCGATGGCCAAGGCGGTCCACAGCCCCGAGATCCGCGCCGACTACCACGACGCCGTGCCCCTCGGGCGCTACGGCCTGGAGACCGAGCTCGCGGAGGCGATCGTGTTCCTGTGCTCCGAGCGGGCCTCCTTCGTCACCGGCCAGCAGCTCGCCGTGGATGGCGGCTTCGAGGCCACCGGCATCGGCCTGAAGACCCTGCGCGGCGCGCGGCGGGACTGAGCGCCGCTCAACCCTGCGCCCCGGACGGCGCCCCCCGCCCCGCGGCGCCCGGACGCAGATCCGCGATCGTCGCCCGGGCGGTGTCGAGGGCGATGGCGACGGCCGACATCGTCGCGGCGTCCGGCGCCCGCTCGCGGGCGTAGCGGACGGCGTCGGCGGCCAGGCGGTCTACCTCGCGGGCCAGCCCGGCAAGCGCCGCCGGGTCCCGGGCGGCCCGGGCCTGCTCGGCGATCTCCAGGAGCCGCTCCACGATCTCGTCGACGTGCTCCCGGCGCAGGCCGGCCAGGCGCTGCCGGATCCAGGCCAGGACCGAGACCAGGCCGCCGGCCAGCGCGCCGAGCAGGTAGAGGGTGTCGCCGTAGCGCTCGACGAAGCCGTGCTGCTCGCGCTCGTAATAGTCGAGCGCGCCCGGATGGATCGGGATCCGGGCGCTGGTCGCCGCAACCGTGGTCTCGTAGGACGGGGCCTGGACGTAGTCGGCCGCTTCCGTGGCGTGGCCGGCTTCCGTGCGCTTCTCGAACAGCTGCTGCGTCATGTCGGCCGCCACGGCGCGGCTCAGGGAGGCGCGGGCCATCAGGCGGTACGAGGCGCCCACCGTCTTCACGTCGTCGGCCGGCAGCTTCGGCCGGCCGCCGAACAGGCCGCCCGGGATTGCCACCGCCTGGAGCTTGGGGAAGCGCTCGATCACGGCGTCGTCGTCCTCGACGGCGACGAACTCGACCTTGCCGCCGCGCGCCACCGAGCGGACCGCGGCGACGAGGTCCAGGGCCTTGGGGGCGGAAGGAGCGATGATGCTGATGAAGGCGTCGATCCGCTTCTCGCGCAGCGCCCCGGCCACCGCGTCCTCGGCCACCGGCACCAGCACGACCGCCCGGTCGCCGGGTCCGCCCCCCGCCCCCGGCTCCAGGCTCAGCCCGTAATAGCCGAGGAGGCTCTTGAGCAGCCAGATATCGGCGTCCCGGTGCGCGCCGATGCCGAGCCGCTTGCCGGCCAGGTGCGGGAAATCCTTGATGCCGGCCTGCTCGGGGGAGGCGATGATCATCGCCTGGTCGCGCAGGATCGCCAGGGTCAGCCCGTTGGTCGGCAGCAGCACGTCCGGCCGGACGACAGCCAGATCGGCGCGCCCGTCCTGCAGGGCGGCGGCGCTCTCGCGTACGTCGTCGAAGGCGAGGATCTTGAGACGCAGGCCGGTGCTGCCCGAATCCAGGGCGTCCGCGTAGGCCTTGATCAGGCCGGGCTCGGTCCCGTCCCGGGGGGCGACCGCGACGGTCAGCACGGTCGCCTGCAGCAGGTACCAGGCGGCCAGAGCCGCCGTGCCGAGGATCGCGACCGCCCCGGCCAGCAGGGTCTCGCGGCGCAGCAGCCAGGACAGGTCGGTCGGCATCGGCCCCTCGGTTGGTCGCGTCCGCGCCGCCGGCCGGCGCGGCTTGAAAGGCGCCTAAAGCGCCATCCCGGGGACCGGTTCGGGCGCGGCCTGGACCGGGGGCTCGACGGAAAAATACGCCATCGGCTCCCGTCGGCCGCGCAGGGGCTCGCGGCTGACCTCCCGCCACAGGGCTTTCGCCGAGCCGGCGGCGCGCCGGACGGCGTCCGAGGCCAGGATCGGGACGCCGTGGGCCTTGGTCGCCTGCTCCAGGCGGGCCGCGACGTTCACCGTGTCGCCCAGGACGGTGAACTCGTAGCGCGCCTCCTCGCCGATGATCCCGCTGAACACCTCGCCGCAATGGAGGCCGACGCCGATCCGCACCGCGGCTTCGTGCTCGCCCTTGAGGTTCCAGCGGGCGATGACCTCGACCAGGTCCCGGGCGAAGGCCACCGCCCGGGCGGCGTCGTCGGCGCGCGCCTCGGGCAGGCCGAACACCACCAGGGCGCCGTCGCCGATGAACTTGTCGACGACGCCGTTGTGCAGCCGGGCCATGCGCATCACCCGCCGCCGGAACGCGGACAGGAAGGCCGAGAGCTGCTGCGGGTCGAGGCGCTCGGCCAGGGCGGTGGAGCCGCGCATGTCGACGAAGGCGATGACCGCCTGCTGCCGCCGGCCCGCCCGCAGGCTGCCGTCGTCGTCGGCCAGGCGCGCGACCAGCTCCCGCGGCAGGAAACGCGACAGCCGGCGCCGCCGCCCGGCCTCGCGCATGGCCGAGACCGCGAACAGAATCAGCACCAGGACGAGCCCGGCGAGGGCCGCCCAGATCAGCAGCGCGATCCGGGACACCGCCGCCTGGCGCCGCTCCATCTGGGCCGCCTCCTGGGCCTCCATCCGGCGCACGACCGTGCGGATCTCGTCCATCAGGCGGCGCCCCCTGCCCTCGCGGACGAGGGTCCGGCTCGCCTCGGGATCGCCGCCCCGGTGCAGGTCGATCGTGGTGCCGAGCTCGCCGAGCTTCTCCCGGATCAGCAGGATCAGGCCGTCGAGCTCGGCGCGCTGGCTGTCGTCGTCCCGGAGCAGGTCGTGCAGCCGGGCGATCTCGCCGTTGACCTTGGAGCGGCCGGCCCGGAACGGCTGCAGGAAGTCTTCGTCCCCGGTCAGCAGGTAGCCGCGCTGCCCGGTCTCGGCGTCCTGGACCGCCGACAGCACGCGCCCGAGGCGGCCCTCCACCGCCAGGGCGTGGCGCACGGCCTCGCTGCCGCGCTGCTGGTAGACCGAGGCGCCCACCGCGATGCCCAGCATCGCCAGGATCACGGCGAGGCCGGCGATCATCCGGTCGACGGTCTTCGAGCGCCCGGGCAGCTGCGCGATCACCTGGAGGGCGCGCCGCGCGGTCACGCCGAAACCGCGCAGGACGGGGCCGCGCAGGACGGGGCCGTCCACGCGCCGGCGATCCCGCGGGCCGGGGCCGCTGGCCGTAGGGGCTCGCGCATGGTCGCGCTCCGCGCCGCGGGCACGGCGATCTCCTGTCTCGAGGGGGGCGGCGGACGATCCGGACCGGGCCGACGGGTGGAACCGCCAGCACAAAAGACGGCCCCGGCGATGGTTCCCGCTCCCTCGGGCCAACATCACGGCGGACGGGGGTTTTCGGCCCGTGCTGCCGCAATCGTGATCCGGGCGGGCCGCCCCCTCCCCGGCCGTTAGAGGCCGAACATGCTCTGGGTCGGGGCGTGCAGCGTGAAGGCGTGGCCCTCGTCGATCCAGCCGGTGCCGGCGTGGCCCTGCTCGATATAGGTGATCTCCGCGGCGCTCGACGCATAGTAGTGGCGGCCGCTCTCGGTGTTGACGAACCGCTCGATGTTCATCGCGGCCCATCCGGCGGCGGACGGATCCGTGTAAGCCTCGAAGGCGACGCCCTCGTAGCGGTAGCCCGAACCGGAGCCGATCAGGCCGTCCCGTTCCGCCGCGCTGGCCGTGTAGAAATGGTCGCCCGTCGCCGCGTTGGTGAAGTGGAACACGTCCGTGGTGCCGTCCGACCCGGTGGGGGCGGCCCAGCCGACCCCCTGATACGCGTAGGCCGATGGCGACGTCTTCAGCGCGTCCCGCTCCGCCGTGCTGGCGGTGTAGAGGTGCTGGCCGGTGGACGGGTCGTAGAAGTGGAAGACCGGCTCCAGGGGGGCGCTCGCGTTCGGGTTGGCCTGGTAGGCGCGCAGGTAGTCGATGTTCATCTGGGCCGGGAACGGCGTCGTCGCGTCGGCATCCCCCGGCCACGTGCCGCCGACCGCCAGGTTGGCGATCATGTACATCGGCTTGTCCAGGCCGGTCGGGGTGGGCGTGCGGAAGACCTCCCGGCTGTCGAAGTAGAAGGCCAGGCTGTCGGGCCCCCAATCGACCCCGTAGGTGTGGAAGCCGTCGCTCATGTCGGCGACCTGGGTCGAGGCCTGGGCCAGGGTGTGGTCGCCGGCGGTCTGGCCGGGTTCCAGGCTGTGCACGCTGGTGTAGAGCCTGCCGGGCTCGTGCCCGAGCATCTCCATCACGTCGATCTCGGGCGGCCAGGACCCGTCCTTGGCGAGCAGCCAGAAGGCCGGCCACATCCCCTGCCCGGCCGGCAGCTCGGCCCGCATCTCGAAGTAGCCGTAGGTCTGGCTGAAGCTGTGGGACGTGTTGATCATCCCGGACGTGTAGGGCTGGCCGCCGAGATCCGGCAGCAGCGCCGGGTCCGAGGGCGCGGCCGTGATGGTCAGGACGCCGTTCTGGACGCTGAACGGGTTCGGCAGCGCCGCGCCGCCCCCGCCGACGCCATGGTCGGCCCGGAGGTACCATTCCTGCTCCTGGTTGAACGGCCGCGTCCCGGTGGCCGTGACGTAGCTGCCCCATTGCGGCCCGCCCGCCGTGTCGAGGCCCGCGGTTCCGTTCCAGAGCTGGAACGTGTCGAACTCGGCGCTGTAGGTCAGGGTCGCGGTCTGCGCGAGGTTCTTGGGGTCGATCGGCATCGTGGCTGGCCCGTCGGTTCCGCCGAGTTCTGCAGGAACAAGCCCTGTATACAATCAGGAGTTGCAAAAGTCCTGCCGAACGGCCCCGGACGGCCCTACTTCTCGCGAAACGCCCGGCGGGCCTGATCGACCAGGGGCTTGGTGAGGTAGGACAGCACCGTCCGGTCGGCGGTCCGGATGAAGGCCTCCACGGGCATGCCGGGCATCAGCTTGGCGCCGTCGAGGCGGCCGAGCTCGTCCTTGGTCACCCCCAGGCGCACCAGGTAGTAGAAGCTGCCGGTCCGCTTGTCCTCGCTGACATCGGCCGCGATCCGGGTGACGCGGCCGTTGAGTTCCGGCGTGGTCCGCTGGTCGAAGCTCGGGAAGCGCAGGCCCGCGGCCTGGCCGGTCTGCAGCCGGTCGATGTCCTGGGGGGCGACCCGGACCTCGGCCACTAGGGAATCGGCGTTCGGCACGATCAGCATGATCGGCTCGCCCGGGGCGATCACGCCGCCGCGGGTATGGACCGCGAGCTCGTGGACGTAGCCGGTCTGCGGCGCGCGGATCTCGATCCGCTGCAGCTGGTCGAAGGCGGCGATCCGCTGCTCGGTCAGGGTCGCGGCCTTGGCGCGGTTCTCGGCCAGCTCCTTGGCGACGTCGCTGCGCAGGTTCTGCTCGAGCTGGATGATCTGCAGCTCGGTCTCCGAGACCTTGCCCTTGGCCTGGGCGATGTTGGCCACCAGGACCCCGCGCTCGCCCTTGAGCCGGGACATGTCCCGCTGCAGGCTGGTGAGCCGGGTCAGCTGGATCAGGTTCTTCCGCCAGAGATCCTCGACGCCCTCGTATTCCCGGCCGATGATCGCGGTCTCCTGCTCCTTGGCGGCAGCCTGCTCGACCAGGCCCTTGATCTCCTCGCGCAGCTGGCCGATCCGCTCGCGCAGCTGCGCCTTCTGGCCCTGGAGCGCGTCGCGGCGGAAGCGGAACAGCTTGCGCTCGCCGTCGACGATCCGGGCGACGTCGGGCCCGGCCCCGGCCAGCTCGGCCGGGAAGGCGGGCTCGTCGCGGCCGTCGCGCTCGGCCTCCAGGCGGGCGTTGCGGGCGGCGATCTCCCACAGGCTCTTGGTGACGCTGTCGTAGGTGGCCCGGGTGGTGGTGGCGTCGAGCCGGACCAGCAGGTCGCCGGCCTGGACGCGGGCGCCCTCCTGGATCGGCAGTTCGGCGACCACGCCGCCGGTCGGGTGCTGGACCTTCTTGATGTTGCTCTCGACCACCAGGGAGCCGGTGGCGATGATCGCCCCGGACAGCTCGGTGGCGGCGGTCCAGGCGCCGGTGCCGGTGGCCAGCACGATCACCGCGGCGACGCCGACGACGTGCCGCCGGAGCGAGCGCCGGGTCTCGCGGGTCGGGTCGTCGGTGGCCTGGTTCCGCGTCATGCGACCCTCGTGGGTGTCTGCCGGGTCAGGGCGCCGAGCTGCGCCAGGACCTCGTCGCGGGGCCCGTGCAGCCGCACGCGGCCCTCGCCCAGGACCAGGATGCGGTCGACCGCGGCCAGCGCGCTCGGCCGGTGGGCGATCACCACCACGATGCCGCCCCGGGCGCGCACGCCCTGCACGGCGGCCGACAGGGCGCGGTCGCCGTCGACGTCGAGGTTGGAATTGGGCTCGTCGAGCACCACCAGGAACGGGTCGCCGTAGAGCGCCCGGGCCAGCGCGATCCGCTGGCGCTGGCCGCCCGACAGGCCGAGCCCGCCGGCGCCGACCCGGGCGTCGTAGCCGCCGGGCAGGCGCAGCACGACCTCGTGGACCCCCGCCGCCTTGGCGGCCGATTGCAGGGCCTCCGGGTCGGGGGCCGGGTCGAACCGGGTGATGTTCTCCGCGATGGTGCCGTCGAACATCTCGATGTCCTGCGGCAGGTAGCCGACGGCGCGCCCGAGGGCGTCGGGATCCCACTGGTCGATCGCCGCGCCGTCGAGGCGGATCACCCCGCGGACCGGTCGGGCCAGGCCGACCAGCGCCCGGGCGAAGGTGGACTTGCCCGAGCCGCTGGCCCCGATCACCCCGAGCGCGCTGCCGGGGGCGAGGGCGACATTGACGTCGTGCAGGCTCAGGCTGTCGGTCCCGGGGGCGGCGATCGACAGGGCGGTCACCCGCACGCTCTCCCGGGGCGCCGGCAGGGGCGTCAGGGCCTCCGGCTCCCGCCCGGGCAGGAACGCCACGAGCCGGCTCCAGGCCTGCCGGGCGGCCGAGAACGACTTCCAGTTGGCGATGGCGAGATCCACCGGGGCCAGCGCCCGGGCCGACAGGATCGTGGCGGCCAGCATCACCCCGGCGGTAGCCTCCTCGCGCACCACCAGGTAGGCGCCGAGCCCCAGGATCCCGGATTGCAGCACCGTGCGCAGCAGGCGGGCCACCGCGCCGAAGCCGATGGCGAGGTCGTTGCCGGAGGTGGCGACGTCGAGGTTCTTGCGGGTCCGGACCTGCCAGAGGTCGGCTACCCGCGCGCGCATGCCCAGCGCGCAGAGCAGCGGCGCCGTCCGGTGCGCCATGTCGGTGAAGGCGCGGCGCTCGCCGGCGACCCGCACGCTCTCCCGGGTGGTCTCGGCGGAGGCCCAGTCGGTCAGGACCGTCAGCACGCACAGGAACAGGGCGCCCCCCGCGATCGCGGCCCCGAGCCAGGGATGGAACAGGAAGCAGACCGCGATGTAGAGCGGCACCCAGGGCAGGTCGAAGAAGGCGGTGAGCGCCAGGCTCGACACGAAGCCCCGCACGGTGTCGAGGTCGCGCAGCGCCTGGGGGCCGTCGTCGCCGCGGGGCGTCTCGGAGCCGCGCGCCAGCAGGGTCCGGAAGATCCGCGGGCCGAGGCGCTCGTCCACGAGGCGGCCGAACCGCGACAGGATCCGGGCGCGGAACACCTCGAACACGCTCTGGATCAGGAACAGCATCAGGGCGATGCCGGCGAGCCCGACCAGGGTGGCGATACTCCGGCTCGGCAGGACCCGGTCGTAGACCTGGAGCATGAAGATCGGGGCGGTCAGCATCAGCAGGTTGATCAAGCCGCTGACGATCATCACGGTGATCAGGGCGGTGCGCCCGGCCCGGATCGCGGCCCAGAATTCCCGCCGCTTGGCAGCACGCAACACGCGTTCGTCGGTCACAGGACTTTCCCCCGGCGGCTCGGCGCCCTCACAGAAGAACCCCCGCCGCGTGGGCGGCGGGGGCTTCGGTCGTCACAGGCCGAGCAGGTGCAGGCCGCCCGTGGCCGTATGCGGGGTCGGATCGGTGTGGTGGATGTCGGCGTGGCTGCCGAGGTCGATCGTGACGATCCCGAGATCGAGGCTCGCCCCGTGGGAGCCGCCCGCCTCCCCGCCTCCGGCCGGCGGCGCCGCGGCCAGGCTCAGGATCTGCCCGACCAGGGAATCCGCGCCGCCGCCGCTGCTCTGCGGCAGCAGGATGCTGTCGCCGGTGAGCAGGCTGGCGGTGGCGAGGCTCGGCTGGTCGGCGCCCACCGCGATGGCGCTCGCCTGGACGGTGTGGGACGGATCCGCCGCGGGGGTGAGCACCGCCGCGTTGGCCAGGGGCGTCGCGGTGGTCGGGCCCGCGGCCACGTCGATCAGCGGATGGGTCCCGGCATCGCCCGAGCCGCCGCCGGTGAGACCGCCCAGCAGGCCGCCGACCGGGTCGCCGCCCCCGCCGGATCCGGACCCGCCGAGGGCCGAGGTCACGGTCCCGAGCACGCCGTCGAGCGGGGTGCCGCCGGTGGCGGCGCCCGAGAGGGCCCCGGTCACCGACCCCAGCACGCCGCCGGCCGCATCCGCGACCTGCCCGACATCGCCCACCACCTGACCGATCGCGGGGGCCGCATTGCCGCTCAGCACGGCGCCCGGCAGGTTGACCACGTCGGTCACGAGGTTGCTCGCCTCGCCGAGCTCGCCCAGGCCCACGGTGGTGCCGAGATTGATCACGGCATGGAGCGGCTCGTTCAGAACCGGCACGTCGTGGCCCACCTGCTCCAGCACCCCGTGGATGCCGTCGATCGCGCCGTTGGCGAGGCCGGCCACGGGCTGCAGCGGCGCGTCGGTCCCGAGCAAGGCGCCGGTACCGCCCGCCTGGCCGCCGGTGAGGCCACCGAGCAATCCGTCGAGCGGGCTCCCGCCGCCCTGGCCGCCGAGCAGGCCGTCCAGCGTCGACGTGACGGGGGCGAGCAGGCCGCTGGCCGGAGTTCCTGAGCCGCCGAGCAGACCGTCGAGGGGCGTCGCGCCGTGGCCGCCCAGCAGCCCGTCGACCGTCGACGTGACCGGGGCGAGCAGGCTGCCGCCCGGCGCTCCGGCATCGCCGCTGAGCCCGCCGAGCAGGCCGGTGACGCTGCCGAGCAGGCCGCCGGCGGCGTGGGTCACGGCGCCGACATCGTTGAGGATCGGCGACAGCGCCCCGAGGCCCTGGCCGCCCAGCAGCTCGCCGGGCAGGGTCGCGACGTCGGTCAGGAGGTTGCCGCCCTGCCCCAGATAGCCGAGGCCGATCGTCTCGCCGAGATTGGTCAGGCCGTGGAGCGCGTCGTTCAGGAGCGGAACCCCGTGCCCGAGATTCTCGAGGGTCGCGTGGAGGTCGAGGATGGCGGTGTTCGCCAGGTTGGTGACCGGCGCCAGCAGCCCGTCCGAGGACAGCAGGCCCCCGGCGCTGGCGGCGCCGGTGACCGAGCCGACCAGGGTGTCGGCCGAGCCGAGGACGTGGCCGAGATCGGACAGGACGGGGCTGGCCGAGGCGAGGCCGCCGCCGGTCAGGAGCGATCCGGGCAGCGCCAGGGTGTCGGTCAGGAGGTTGCCGCTCTGCCCCAGATAGCCGAGGCCGATCGTCTCGCCGAGCGCCGTGACCGCGTGGACCGGCGCGTTGAGCACCGACACCTGATGGCCGGCATCCTCCAGCGTCGTGTGCAGGTCGAGGACGGCCTGGTTGAGGATGCCGGTCGCCGGGCTGAGGATCCCGCCGGCCCCGACCAGCCCGTTGCCGCTCGCCGGCACGGCGGTGACCGATTCCAGCAGGGTGCCGGCAGCCACGGTAACGGCGCCGGCATCGCTCAGCAGCGACGGGATCGCGCCGGCGCCGGCCGGGTCGGCGACGGCGCCGGTCAGGTCGGTGATCAGGTTGCCGGCCTCGCCGATATGGCCGAGGCCCACGGTCTCGCCGAGATTGGTCAGCCCGTGCAGCGGTCCGTTGAGCGGCGCGACCGCGTGGCCGAGCCCTTCCAGCTGCGCGTGGGTGTCGAGCACCACTTGGTTCGCCGTGGTGCTGACCGCGTCGGGCAGGGCCGATCCGCTCGCATCCGCGGAGCCGCTATCGACGGTGCCCTCGATGATCGACGCGATCGGGCCGAGGCTCGCGAGCTGGCCGGTGGAGAGGGCGGTCGTGGACAGGAGCGCTTCGGGGCCGACGAGCCACGCGAGCGAACGGGACGCCGGGCTGAGGATTGCGGTGGACGAGAGCGACATGAGCACCTCCGGGTTCACCCAGTAACCATCTTTGCAACTCTGGGTTGCAAAGATGGCTGTCGGTACTGAATACGGAGGTTTGTCTTGGTCCGGCCGACGGCGCTGTCAGCAAAGGTCGGTCTCGGCCGGGGCCGTTCCGGACGGGACCAAGACGCCGCGTCGGCTAGGCCCCGGCCCAGGCCGCGTGGACCGGCCCGGCAGCCGTGTCCGGCTTGGCGTCGCCGATGAAGATCACCACCGGGCCGTGCTCGGCGCGGCGCGGGTCGTAGAAGTCGAGCAGGTCCGGGTAGAGCTGCTGGACGAAGGCCGGGCGCAGGCCGTCCCGGCGAAGCAGGTGATCGATGACGACCTGATCGCCGTGTACCGCGTTCGGGACCGGGCCGCAGGAACCGGCCGCCATCCAGCGCTCGGGCTCGGCTGCGAAGCTCGCGTAGAGGCCGGCGAGCTCGTCCCCGTGCCAGCGCAGCAGGGCGCTGGAGAGCCGCCCGCGGTGGAAATAATCCTCCATGGCGGCGAGGCCGGGCTCGGCCAGGGCGTCGGCCGGGCCGGTGAAGACGGTGTCGAGGTCGCACAGCAGGGTCGTGCCCTCCGCCAGCCCCGGGCGGAACGCCTCCATCTTGGCCCACCAGGCCGGCCAGCCGTGCCGCAGCGGCACCCGCTCGACCCCGGCCACGGCCAGCGGCAGGTCGGTCAGGCACAGGATCCGGTCGAAGGCCGGCGCGTGGCGGGCTACGCCCCGGGCCAGGCGCTCGACCCAGGTCGCGTCGTAGCGGCCCCCGCTCCTCAGGACGGTGATCAGCGTGGTCATGGCGTGTCCGTCGCGTCGGGTGGGTGCAGGCGCAGGCGCCCGGCCGCCGCGGCCTCGGCGAACCAGGCCCGCTCGGCCGCCCAGGGATGGCCGGGCCAGCCCGCGAAGCCGAAGCCGTGGATGTCGACCGGGCCGGATTCCGCGGGGCGGTCGCGCAGGAGCGCGAGGCTGACCAGGAAGCCGGTGCTCGGGTTGGGGCATCCCTCCGTGCCGGGCGCGAGGCGGCGCCGCGCCTCCGCGTGCAGGGCCTCGGGCAGGAGATGGACCGGCTTGCCGAGGGGGCGCAGCAGCGCCAGGGCCTCGCGGGTCCAGCAGATCGGCTCGGGCGCGTTCGCCTCCGCGGGCAGCATCGGGAACGGCAGGATGAACGCCTCGGCCTGCCGGACCACCGGACGGTCCAGGAATCCCGGATCCGCCAGCCATTCCCGCATCTGCCCGCCGCGATTGACCAGGGCGAGATGCGTGACGCGCGATCCGGTGCGCCCGCCGAAGCCGGGGGCGTTGTTGAAGCGCACGACCTGCGTGGCCGCGTCGATGGCGCGCGCCGCCGGGCCGATCCCGGGCGCGTTGCCGACGATGGCGAGGGACGCGCGCGGGTCTGCGCGCGCCGCGCTTGAGGGATCGATGGCGGTGGGCATGGGCGATGGGGGCGTGAGGAACAGCCGAGGTATGGCGCCGGCTCCGCGCCACCAGGGCGCCGCGACAAACCGGAGCGCCCGGTGACGCGCCCGCGCCGCTGCTTCGTCTGCGCCGCCGACATGCTGACGCCGAGCACCCGGAACCTCGACTTCCCGGGCGGATACCGGCGCCTGTTCCCGGTCGGCTGCGGCTCCTGCGGGGTCCTGATCGGGCCGGAGGCGGACCCGGACCGATGCTGGCGGGATCTCGCCGGGCGGCTCGCCGCGCCGGTCTTCGTCCCCGACCCGGAGGCGGGTTACGGCCTCGACCTCTACACCCTGCGCAGCGCCGCGACCCGCCTCGGCCGCGGCATCCGCCCCCTCGGCCCGGCGGATCGTGCCGCCCTGCTGCAGCCCCACAGCGCGCGTGCCGCGGAAGGGGCCCTGTACGACCTCGACGGCGCCGAGCGGCGCCCGGTCTCGCTCGGGCTGATCTGCCGCCCGGCCGAGCGGGATTCCGTTCTGGCGGCCCTGCCGGCGCAGGCGGCCTGGGCCGCGGATGTCGCGATCCTGCTCGACGCGGCCCCTGCCCCGGCCCGGGCCGTGGCGGTTCCGGGCTTTTCCCCCGGCGCCGTGCGGGTGGCGGCCCGGCCGCTGGCCGGCGACTTCGCCGCCCAGCGCAACGCCCTGCAGGACCTCGCCCGCAGCCCCTGGATGCTGCAGCTCGACGCCGACGAGAGCCTCAATCCCGTGACCGGCGCGCGTCTCCCCGCGCTGGCGGCGCTCGCCGAGGCCGGCGACGTGGTCTCGGTCGGGTTGCCCCGGCGCAACCGCGTCGACGGCACCCTGTCGGATGTCTACCCGGACGTGCAGTACCGGCTGAACCGTACGGCCATCCGCTATGCCGGCCGGGTGCACGAGCGGCCGGTGCTGCCCGGCGGCTGGAAGCAGAGCTTTATCGCGCTCCACGGGGCGATCGACCACGCGCTCACCGGCGCCCATGTCCGGGCGCGCTCGCAGCGTTACGAGGCGCTGGATCCGGGGCGCGGGCGGGTCGAGGAACGGGACGCGCTGCTGCGGCCCTATCGCGCCTGAGCGATCGCCCGGCGGTAGAGGGCGAGGGTCTCGCGCCCGAGGCTCGCCCGGTCGAACCGGCCGGCGGCCTCCAGGGCCCGGGCTCGGTAGGCCGAGCGCAGGGCGGGATCGCGCAGGAGCGGGCGCAGCGCCTCGGCGAGGTCCGGGCCGGTCGCCGCCCGCGCCAGCGGCCCCGCCCCCGGGACGCCCACGAAGGCCCGGGCGCTCGCATCCTCGGCGCAGGCCACCACCGGCCGGCCATAGGCCAGGGCCTCCTGGTAGACGAGGCCGAAGCTCTCGTAGCGCGAGGGCGCCAGCACGACCTGCGCGCCCGTATAGGCCTCGGCCAGGCCCCGCGCGTCGATCCGGCCGCGGGCCCGGATGCGGCTCCGGGCGGCCTCGGACAGGTCGGCCGGCAGGTCGCCCGGGGGCACCCCGACGAGGTCGAGCGCGAAGGGGGGCAGCGCCCCCCGCGCCTGCTCCCCGGCCAGGATCGCAACGGCGTCGAGCAGGGCGTCGAACCCCTTGCGGGCCTCGGCCCGGCCGACGAAGAGCAGGCGCACCGGCCCCGCCCCGTCCGGGTAAGGCGCCGCCCGCGCGGCCGCCGCGATCTCCGGCGGCAGGCTCAGGCCGATCACCGCCTCCGGCCGGCGGCCCGCCAGCCCGTAGGTCCGGGCGATCACCTCCGCATGGGCCTGCGTGTTGGCGATCAGCCCGGCGCTGCCCCGCGCCTGCCGGCGCTCCAGGCGGTCGGCGGCGGCGCCGTCGAGGCGGTCGCGCAGGCCGGGCGTGCCGTCGCGGGTGAAGGCGGCGGGGGTCGAGCTGCGGGTCACCAGGGGCAGGTCCCGGCGTCCGGCGAGCAGCAAGGCCGGGGCGTACCAGTTCGTCGCCTCGACCACGGCGAACGGCGCCCGGGCATGCTCGGCCAGGACCGCCCGCCGGACGGCGAGCGGCGCCGCCAGATGGCCGATCGCCCCCCACAGGCGCAGCCGCGCCAGCCGGCCCGCCGGCGGCAGGGCGAGGCCGACCACAGTGACGCCGCCGACCCGCTCCCGGCCGGTCCGGTCCAGGGTGAACACCGTCACGTCCGCCCCCGCCCCGGCCAGGCTCTCGGCGATCTCGCGGGCCGCCGTCGACAACCCGCTGGGGGCCGGCGGGTAATCCCAGGCAACGAGGGCGGTGCGCATCAGCGGCCGAGCAGGCGGCGGTAGAGCGCGAGGTAGTCGCGCGCCATGCGCTCGGCGGTGAAGCGCGCTTCGAAATTCTTTCGAACGATCGCTCGGTCCAGCGTGCCGATCCTGCGCAGTGCCGCCGTCGCCTGCGCCTCGGATTCGACGATGAACCCGGTCACGCCGTCCTCGACGATCTCCGGCACCGATCCGCGGTTCCACGCCACCACCGGGGTGCCGCAGGCCATCGCCTCGATCATCACGAGGCCGAACGGCTCGGGCCAGTCGATCGGGAACAGCAGCGCCCGGGCGCTGCCCAGGAGGTCCCCCTTCTGAATGTCGTCGACCGGCCCGAGATAGGTCGCGTCGGGCCCGAGCAGCGGGCGCACCTGCCGGTCGAAATAATCCGGGTTGCCGACATCGATCGTGCCGCCCAGCCGGATCGGCATCCCGGCCGCCCGGGCGACGCGGATCGCCACGTCCGGGCGCTTCTGGTCGGTCAGGCGCCCGACGAAGGCGACATGGGCCTCCGGCGCGGCCCGGAAGGCGTAGCGGTCCCGAGCAATGCCATGATGCACGATCCCGGCCCGGTTGGCCGCCGGGATGCCGGTGGCTTGGGCCGCCGAGATCGCCGCCACCGGCAAATCGGGGAAGCCGGCGAAGAACAGCGCGCGGTCGAGCTCGTCTACCCGCCAATGCACCGTGGTCAGGCTGCGCGCTCGGGCCGCACCGAGCAGCGCCGCATGGGCGAACTCGCCGTGGCAATGCACGAGGTCGAAATCGGGCAGCCGCCGCCGCAAAGCCTCCAGCTGCAGGGCCTCGAGCGCCGCCGGAACCCCGGGCGCGACCCGGCCGTGACGCTGTTCGAGAGCCGCGAGACTCGGGTAATCGCCGACGCGCGGCAAGTCTGTCGCACTGTCCGAGGGCGCGAATAGCGTTACTTCCACGCCCAAGCTTCGTAGCGCCGTGCTGAGATCGTGCACAACCCGCTCGGTGCCGCCGTGATGGTTTGGGGGAACGGGAAAAATGTTCGGTGCGACCTGGGCAACACGGATCACGGCGCTCTCTTCACATACGTTAAGTTCACGGAAGCGGCCGACAGCGTCAGCAAACGCCTGATGTTCGTCCTGCACATCGCCCTGCAGGGCTGCCTGCGCGGCCGCGATGTCGTCTACGGCCTCACCGCCGATACCGGCGGCCATATCCGCTACCTGCTGGATCTCGTCGCCGCCTCGGCGCAGGATTTCGGCGTCGCCGAGATCGTGGTGGCCACGCGCCTGTTCCAGGGGCCGCCCGGCCCGGATTACGCCGTGCCCGAAGAGCGCATCTCCGACAAGGTCAGGCTGGTGCGGCTGCCGAGCGCGGCGCCGGGCTACCTGTCCAAGGAGGCGATGCACGAAGAGGTCGCGAGCTTCGCCGACAACCTCGTCGCCTGGATCGGCGCCCAGGCGCGCGCGCCCGACCTGATCCACGCCCACTACGCCGACGCCGCCGCGGTGGCGGCGATCGTCGAGGCCCGGCTCGGGATCCCGTTCGTGTTCACCGCGCACTCGCTCGGCCGGGTCAAGGCGGCGATGCTCGGCGGGGACGCCGCCGGCGCGCCCGACCTCGCCCGCCGGATCGCCACCGAGGAGGCCGCCCTCGCCCAGGCCACCCTGGTCATCGCCTCCTCCCGGGACGAGGCCGAGGTCCAGTATGCGGGCTACGAATCCTACAATCCCGGCCGCGTCCGCGTCGTGCCGCCGGGCAGCGACCTCGCGCGCTTCGCCGCCGCCCGGCCCCATCCCCGGGTCGACGCCCTGATCGACCGCTTCCTGCACGATCCCGCCAAGCCGCCGCTGCTGGCGATGGCCCGGCCGGTGGCGCGCAAGAACCTCGCGGCCCTGGTCCGGGCCTATGGCGAGAGCCCGGAGCTGCGGGCCCGGGCCAACCTGGTGATCGTGGCCGGCACCCGCGGCGACATCGACGCCCTCGACGGCGACATGGCCGCCACGATGCGCGACCTCCTGGTCCTGATCGACCGCTACGACCTCTACGGGTCCGTGGCCTACCCGAAGACGCACCGGCCCGACGACGCACCGGCGATCTACGCCTATGCCCGGGAGCGCGGCGGCCTCTTCGTCAATCCGGCGCTGAACGAGCCCTTCGGCCTGACCCTGCTGGAGGCCTCGGCGGCCGGCCTGCCGCTCGTCGCCACCGACAGCGGCGGCCCCAACGACATCGTCGAGACCTGCGGCAACGGGCTGCTCGTCGATCCCCGCGACCCCGCGGCGATCGCGCAGGCCTGCCTGCGCATCCTGGCCGATCCTGCCTTGCGCGCCCGCTACGTGGCGGGTGGGGCCCGGGCCGCGGCGGCCTATGACTGGGACCGGCACGCCGCGCGCTACCACGCCCTGCTGCGCGCCCTGCTCGCCCCCGAGCCGCCCCTGCGGACACCCTGGCAGCTCCTGGTCTGCGATATCGACAACACCCTGGTCGGCTGCGAGGCGGCGCTCGGCATCTTCCGGCGCTGGCGCAGCCAGCAGACGGGCCTGGCCTTCGGGGTCGCCACCGGCCGCTCGTTCCACAGCGCCATGGCGGTGCTGGAGCAGCAGATGAGCCCGCGGCCGCAGGTGATGATCACCTCGGTCGGCTCCGAGATCTACCATCTCGACGCCAACGGCGTGACCTACACGGCCGACGCCGCCTGGCGCGAGACCATCGCGGCGGGCTGGGACCGGGCGGCGGTGCGCGCGGCGCTGGCCGGCATCGACGGCCTCCTGCCCCAGGGCCCGCTCGAGCAGCGCCCGTACAAGCTGAGCTATTTCGGCGGGGCCGCCGCCGCCCGCCGGGTCGGCGCGCATCTCGCCGAGGCCGGCCTCGCCGCCCGGGTGATCCACAGCCACGACCGCTACCTCGACGTCCTGCCGGCCGAGGCCTCGAAGGGCACGGCGGTGGACCATGTCCGCGCCCTCTACGGCCTGCCGGAGCGGGCGGTGTTCGTGGCCGGGGATTCCGGCAACGACGTCGAGATGCTGCGCGCCCGGGTGCAGGCGATCATCGTGGCGAATTATTCCGACGATCTGGCCAGCAACGCGGCGCTGCAGCACTCCTACGTCGCCCGGGCCTCGCATGCCCGGGGCATCATCGAGGGCGTGGCGCATTTCCGCCGGATGCTGGCCCATGCCTCCTGACATTCAGCCTCCTGACGTTCGGCCTCCTGTCATGCGGCCGGCTGGGGCGCCCGCGACGAGCGTGCTCACCCTGGTGCGCGGCCGGGCGGCGAGCCTGCGCAACCTGATGCAGGGCCTGGCCCGCCAGAGCACGCCCCCCGGCGAGCTGGTGATCGCCTGGATGCAGCCCGAGCCGATCCCGGACCTGCCCGATCCCGGCTGCCCGGTGCGCCATCTCCACGTCCCGGGCGAGCCGATGCCGCTCGCCGCCGCGCGCAACCGCGCCGCCGAGGCCGCCGCCGGCGACCTGCTGATCTTCCTCGACGTCGATTGCATCCCGGCCTCCGGCCTGGTCGGCGCCTACGCGGCCGCGGGCGCCGAGGGCCTGCTCCTCGGCGAGGTCCTGTACCTGCCGCCGGAGGCCGGCCCGGCTCTGGACGCGTCCGATCTCGACGACGCGGCCCTCGACCGCCTCGGCCGCCCGCACCCGGCCCGGCCGAAGGTGCCGGAGACGGGCCTGCGCCGGGAGCCCGATCCCGGCCAGCTCTGGGGCCTGTCCTTCGCCCTCCCGGCCCGGGCCTGGCGCTCGGTCGGCGGCATGGACGAGGGCTTTACCGGCTATGGCGGCGAGGAGACCGACTTCGCCGCCCGCCTCGCCGCCACCGGCCTGCCGACCGACTGGGTCGCGGGCGCCCGGGCCTATCACCAGCACCACCCGGTCCACGTCCCGCCGCTCCAGCATTTCGCGCCGATCCTGGCCAACGCCGCCCGCTTCCGCGCCCGGCACGGGCGCTGGTGCATGACCTACTGGCTCGGCCAGTTCCGCGCCGCCGGGCTGATCGAGTGGGACGCCGCCGCCCCGGCGATCCGCCTGATCCGCCCGCCGACCGCCCCGGAGATCGCCGCGTCCCGGCGGCCCGACGCCCTGTTCTCGTGAAGCAGACCATGAAGAAGCCGATCGCGTTCTTCGTCCACCACCAGGGCCGGGGCCACGCCAACCGCACCATGGCGGTGGCCGCCGAGTTCGCCCGCGACCGTCCGGTCTCGGTGCTGACCGCCGGCCCGCACCTGTTCGACGGCTTCGCGCGCGACATCGAGATCGTGCCGCTGCCCGACATGATCGGCGCCGCGGTGCCGACCCCGCGCCTCTACGCCGAGCCGACCCCGCAGGTGATGCATTGCGTGCCCCTGGGGCTCGCCCCGATGCGCCGGACCATGCGGACCATCCTCGACCATCTCGACGACCGCGCGGTCGGCCTGTTCGTGGTCGACGTCTCGGCCGAGATCGCGCTGCTCGCCCGGATCGCCAGCGTGCCGGCGGTGCAGATCCGGATGCACGGCGACCGCTCCGATATCGGCCATGTCGGCGCCTACGAGGCCTGCGTCGGGATGCTGGCGCCGTTCGACGCCCGGCTGGAGCAGGCCGACTATCCCGCGTCCCTGCGCGCCAAGACCTTCTACAGCGGCGGCCTGTGCACCAGCCTCGACCGCGTCCTCGACCGGGGAGAAGCGCGGGCCAAGCTCGGCCTCGATCAGCAGCGCGAGATCATCGTGGCGGTGACCGGCGGCGGCGGCAGCGGCACCCCCTACGCCCCGCTCACCGTGGCGGCCCGCGCCGAGCCCGACGCCCTGTGGCTCACCCTCGGGCCGACCCACCGGGAGGGCCACGAGACCGATTTCGCCAACCTGCGCGAGCTGGGCTGGGTGCCCTCCGTGACCGACTACCTCGCGGCCGCCGACATCGTGATCGCCTCGGCCGGCGACAACACGGTCCACGAGGTCGCCCGGGTCGGCGGCCGCCTGATCGTCATGCCGGAATGGCGCTACTTCGCCGAGCAGACCCGCAAGGCCGAGGCCCTGGTCCGGCTGGGCGCCGCCGTCCAGGCCCCCGTCTGGCCCGGCGACCTCCAGGGCTGGCGCGACCTCCTGGCCCGCGCCCGGACGCTCGACGGCGCCGAGCTGCGCGGCCTCTACGCCCCGGACGCCGCCCGGCGCGCCGCCGGCTGGCTCGAAGGCCTGACCGACGAGCTGTGGCAGGGCGCCGAGGAGCCTGTCGCGCCTCCCTGACCGGCCACCTGCGCTCGACCGCCGAGACAGGTTCGGTGCGCAATCGCTTTTGCAGGTCTCGACGCGCCCCCTCTCCCGAGCGGGAGAGGGGACCCGCGCCCTTCCCAGGCGACGACAAAGCCCAATCGAAGATGCCCGCCCCTACCCCGTCCCCCATCAGCCGGAGCCCGACCGTCGCATGTCCACCGTTTCCGTCGTGACCCTGGCCAAGGGCCGGGCGGCGCATCTGCGCAACGTGCTGCGCGGCCTGGAGCGCCAGACGCAGGCCCCCGCCGAGTTCATCGTCGCGGTGATGCAGGACGAGCCCTACGACCTGCCCGAGACCTCGTTTCCGGTCCGCCAGATCCGGGTTCCGGGCCGCGAGCTGCCGCTGGCGGCCGCGCGCAACCGCGGCGTGGACGCGGCCAGCGGCGAGGGCATCGTCTTCCTCGACGTCGACTGCATCCCGGCCCCCGACCTCGTGGCCGATTATGCGCGCGGGCTCGCCGAGCTCGACGGCCTGCTGATGGGCGAGGTCCTGCACCTGCCCGAGCACGCCACCGCGGGCGCCTGGCGCTACGCCGACCTCGCGGCGAGCGCGGAGCGGCATTCCGACCGCCGCGGGCCTCCGGCCTCCGGCATCGAATTGTGCAACGATTACCGGTGCTTCTGGTCGCTCAACTTCGCGATCCGGCGGGACACCTTCCGGGCGCTCGGCGGCTTCGACGAGCGCTACACCGGCTATGGCGGCGAGGACACCGATTTCGGCAAGATCCTCGACCAGGGCGGCACCCCGATCGCCTGGATCAAGGGCGCGCTGGCCTATCACCAGTACCACCCGCACCACATGCCGCCGATCCACCACCTCGACAGCGTCGTGCGCAACGCCGAATTGTTCGAGGCCAAATGGGGCTACCGGACCATGGGCCACTGGCTCTACGCGTTCCGGGTCATGGGCCTGATCGACGACACGCCTGACCAGCCGATCCGGATCCTGCGCCGGCCCGACGCCGACGACCTCGCCCTGACTGGGCAGCAGAGCCACCAGCCCTACACCAACTCCGCCTCCGTCATCCGGTATCTGGAATCCCGGGTCGGCGCGGCGGCGACCGCGTGAGGATCGCGCTCCTCGCCCATATCCGCCACCCGGTCGCGCCGCCCTTCACGGGGGGCATGGAGGCCCATAGCTGGCACCTCGCCGCGGGGCTCGTGGCCCGCGGCCACGACGTCGTGCTGTTCGCCGCCGGCGACAGCGACCCGCTTTTCGCGATCGACGCCGTGGTGCCGGAGCATCACGAGCGCCGCTTCCCGGGCCTGGAGCATCGCGGCGATCCGGGGCTGCGGGCCTATGTCGATGACGGCTACGCCGCCGCCTGCGACCGGATCGCGGCGGGCGGGTTCGACGTGCTGCACAACAACAGCCTGAGCCGGCTGCCCCTGGAGCGCCGACGGATTGCGCGGGTTCCCACCGTCACCTCCCTGCACGTGCCGCCCTACGACGCCCTGCGCGGCTTCGTGCACGACAGTCCCGCGCCCGGTCACCGGATCACCGTGACCTCCCGGGCGCAGCTGCGGGCCTGGTGGCCGGAGGGCGCACCGCCGGAGGCGTCGGTGCTCCACAACGGCGTCGATCCCGCGGCCTGGCCGTTCCGGGACCGCGGCGACGGCAGCGCCGCCTGGTCCGGGCGGCTGGCGGCGATCAAGGGCGCGCATTGCGCCATCGCGGCGGCGAAACGCGCCGGCATCCCGCTGACCCTGTACGGCCCGATCGAGGAGCCGGATTACTGGGCGGCGCGGATCGCCCCGGAGCTCGGCGGCCCGATCCGCTACGGTGGCCATCTCGACGGCCGGGCGCTCGCCGCCGAGATCGGCCGCGCCTCGGTGTTCCTGTTCACCCCGTGCTGGGACGAGCCGTTCGGGCTGGTGGCGATCGAGGCGATGGCCTGCGGCCTGCCGGTGGCGGGCCTCGCCAACGGTGCCGCCCGGGAGGTGGTCGGCGAGGCCGGATGCCTCGTGGAGCCCGGGGACGCGGCCGCCCTGGCCGGGGCGATCGGCACGGCGCTCGCGATCCCGCGCCCGGTGCCGCGGGATCGGGTCCGGCGCCTGTTCAGCTGCGACCGCTGGCTCGATGCCTGCGAGGCTCTGTACCGGCAGGCCCGGGCCGGGCGCTAGGGCCGACCCTGCGCGTCGGCCGGGCGCCAGCGGTCGAGCTCCCGGTCGATCGCGCCCTCGGTGCCGCGCAGGAACTCCGCCGCCGGCAGGCCGGGGGCGAGGGCCGCGAGGTAGCTCACCACGATGGTGCCGGCCCGGGTGGCCGCGCCGCGGGGCCAGAACAGGCCCGAATTCACCGCCACCGGCACCACCGGCAGGCGCAGCCGGCCGTAGAGCAGCTCGACGCCGCGCTTGAATTGCAGCGGATCCCCGGCCCGGCCCCGTGTGCCCTCCGGGAAGATCAGCACCGAGCGCCCCGCCGCCACCGCCGCCTGGCTGCCCTCGATGATCGCCCGGAGGGCCTGGGTGCCGTTGGCACGGTCGATCACGATCATCGGCGAGCGCCGCAGGAACCAGCCGACCACCGGGATCGCGAGCAATTCGCGCTTGGCCACGATCGCCACGTCGGGGACCAGCACCAGGAAGGCCAGCGTCTCCCAGGTCGATTGGTGGTTGGCCACGAGCAGGCAGGGCTCGTTCGGGATGTGCTCGCGCCCCTCCTCGACGTAGCGCAGCCCGACGATGCGGTGCAGGCCGGCCAGGACCCCGCGTGCCCAGAGCCGTGCCGCCGTGCGGACCGGCCGGGCCGGCGCCCCGGCGAGCGCCAGGACGACGAGCGGCGCCAGGAACAGGGCCGTCCAGGCGGTCCAGTAGGCGACGAACAGGAGGGAGCGGGTCTGCGCCAAGATCGGGATTCACGTCGGGCCCCGGAACGGGGCGGATCCCCGGCATAGCGCCTCGCGGATCGGGGTGCACGGCAATTCAGGACGGCGCGAAAGCCGCAGCCGCCGTCCGCGGCTTTCGTTTATGCGGGTCGGCGCGCGCGGGTGACACCGGCCGGGCCCCGTAACCGCCTGCGCCGACCTTGAGAACGGCCGCCGCCCTGCTGCGTTATCGGAAGGTCCGGCGAGCGGGCGCTGGCGCGAAGGAGACCGGGTTGGACAGGGTGACGGGGCGTGCGGATGACGGAGGCGCTCTGTCGGACCAGCGGGCGACCGGACCGGTTTCCATCGTGGGCGGCGGCGCGACCGGCGCGCTCATGCGGGCGTTCGACTGGTCGTCCTCGCCCCTCGGCCCGCCCGAGGGCTGGCCGCAATGGCTGCGCGCAGCCGTCAGCCTGATGCAGGGCTCCGGCTTCCCGATGTTCGTGGCCGCCGGGCCGGAACTGGGGTTCCTCTACAACGACGCCTACACGGACGTGCTCGGCAGCAAGCACCCGGCCGCGATGGGCGCGCGCTTCCCGGAGGTCTGGGCGGAGATCTGGCCGGACATCGCGCCCCTGGTCGAGGCCGCGATGTCCGGCGCGGCGAGCTGGATCGAGAACCTGCCGCTGGTCATGAACCGCCACGGCTATCCCGAGGAGGCCTGGTTCACCTTCTCCTACGCGCCGCTCCGGGACGAGGCCGGCGCGGTCGTCGGCCTGTTCTGCACCTGCACGGAGACGACCGCCCGGATGCGGGCCGAGACCGCGCTCCGGGAGAGCGAGGCGCGGTTCCGCAACATGGCCGACCACGCCCCGGTGATGATGTGGGTGACCGGCGCCGACGGGGCCTGCACCTATCTCAACCGCCGCTGGTACGCGTATACCGGCCAGACCGAGACGGAGAGCCTCGGCCTCGGCTGGCTCGACGCGGTCCACCCGGACGACCGGGATCCGTCGGCCCAGGCGTTCCTGGATGCCAATGCCCGGCACGGGCCGTTCCAGGTCGAGTACCGCCTGCGCGGCGCCGACGGCCGCTATCGCTGGTTCATCGACGCGGCCCAGCCCCGCCGCGGCGAGGATGGCGGCTTCCGCGGCTATATCGGCTCGGTCACCGACATCCACGACCGCAAGGCCGCCGAGGAGCGCCTGGTCGAGACCACGCGCCGGCTCGACGCGATCCTCAACAACACCTCGCAGGCGATCTTCCTGATGGATGAACGCCAGCACTGCAGCTACATGAACCGCGCCGCCGAGACCCTCACCGGCTTCGCCCTGGAGGAGACCGAGGGCCGCGCCCTGCACGACGTCGTCCACCACACGCGGCCGGACGGATCGCCCTACCCGCTCTGCGAATGCCCGATCGACCAGGCCTTCCCGGAGAACGAGCGCGAGCAGGGCGAGGAGGTCTTCGTCCACAAGGACGGCTCCTTCTACCCGGTCGGCTTCACCGCCAGCCCGATCCGGAACGAGCGCGGCGAGCCGATCGGCACCGTCATCGAGGCCCGCAACATCGAGGAGGAGCTGCGCGCCAAGGCTGCCCTGGAGGCGTTCAACGCCACCCTGGAGCGGCGCGTCGAGGAGGAGGCCGCCCGGCGCGAGAAGGTCGAGGAGGCCCTGCGGCAATCGCAGAAGATGGAGGCGGTCGGGCAATTGACCGGCGGCATCGCCCACGACTTCAACAACCTGCTCACCGGCATCTCGGGCAGCCTGGAGCTCCTGCAGACGCGCATGAGCCAGGGCCGGATGACCGACCTCGACCGCTACATGACCGCCGCCCAGGGCGCGGCCAAGAGGGCAGCGGCGCTGACCCACCGCCTGCTCGCCTTCTCGCGCCGCCAGACCCTCGACCCCAAGCCCACCGACGTGAACGCCCTGGTCCACGGCATGGAGGAGCTGGTCCGCCGGACCGTCGGCCCGTCGATCCATATCGAGGTGGTCGGCTCGGTCGGCCTCTGGCCGGCGCTGGTCGATCCCGGCCAGCTCGAGAACGGGCTCCTGAACCTGTGCATCAACGCCCGCGACGCCATGCCGGAGGGCGGGCGCATCACCATCGAGACCGCCAATCGCTGGCTCGACGACCGCGCCGCCCGGGAGCGCGACCTGCCGCACGGCCAGTACCTGTCGCTGTGCGTGAGCGATACCGGCACCGGCATGCCCCCGGAGGTGATCGCCAAGGCCTTCGATCCGTTCTTCACCACCAAGCCGATCGGCCAGGGCACCGGGCTCGGCCTGTCGATGATCTACGGCTTCGCCCGCCAATCCGGCGGGCAGGTGCGGATCTATTCCGAGGTCGGCCGGGGGACGACCGTGTGCCTCTACCTGCCCCGCTTCCACGGCGACATCTCCGCCGCGGTGGCGCTGCCGGACCCCGCGGCGGCGCCCCGGGCCGAGCAGGGCGAGACGGTGCTGGTGATCGACGACGAGCCGTCCGTGCGCATGCTGGTGACCGAGATCCTGGAGGATCTCGGCTACACGGCGATCGAGGCCGCCGACGGCCCGTCCGGGCTGAAGGTCCTGCAATCGGACGTGCGGATCGACCTGCTGATCACCGATGTCGGCCTGCCCGGCGGGATGAACGGCCGGCAGGTGGCCGATGCCGCCCGCGAAACCCGTCCGGGGCTCAAGGTGTTGTTCATCACCGGCTATGCCGAGAACGCCGCGGTGGGCAACGGCTACCTGGATGACGGCATGCAGGTGCTCACCAAGCCCTTCGTGATCGAGGCCCTGGCCGCGCGCATCCGGGACATGATCGAGGGATGAGGCCCGCGCGCCGTCCTGCGGCGCACGGGCGCCTCATGGCTGCGGCGCCGGCGGCACTGACAAGGCGGGGCACGGTCGCTACCGTGCGCGCCGCACCGGGGACGCGTGGGACCGCGGGGGAGCGTAGGGCAAGCCGATGACCGATACCGACACGGCCCCGGCGCCGCGGCTCTCGACGGGTGTTCCCGGCCTGGACGACATCCTGTGCGGCGGGCTGACGCCGAGCCGGCTCTACCTGCTGGAGGGCACGCCCGGCACCGGCAAGACCACCCTGGCGCTCCAGTTCCTGCGCGACGGCGCGGCAAGGGGCGAGGCGACGCTCTACGTCACCCTGTCCGAGACGAGCCAGGAGCTCCGGTCGTCCGCCGCGACCCATGGCTGGTCGCTCGACGACATCGAGGTCTACGAGCTCGTCAACGAGATGGGGCTCGATCCCGACAGCGAGCAATCGATCCTCCACCCGTCCGAGATCGAGCTCGGCGAGACCGTCCGCGAGGTGATCGCCCGGGTCGAGGCGCTGAAGCCCGAGCGGGTCGTGTTCGATTCGCTCTCGGAGCTGCGCCTGCTCGCCCAGAACCCGCTGCGCTACCGCCGGCAGATCCTGGCGCTCAAGCAGTTCTTCGCCAAGCGCGCCTGCACCGTGCTGATGCTCGACGACCGCACCTCGGAGACCGGCGACCTGCAGCTCCACAGCATCGCCCACGGGGTGATCTCGCTGGAGCAGGCGCCGCGCGAGTTCGGCTCGGAGCGGCGCCGGCTGCGCATCGTCAAGATGCGCGGCATCAAGTACCGGGGCGGCTACCACGATTTCTCGCTGGAGACCGGGGGCATCCGGGTCTTCCCGCGCCTGATCGCCGCCGAGCATCACACGGCCTTCGACCCGCAGGCGCGCTCCACCGGCACGGATACGCTCGACCTGCTGCTCGGCGGCGGATTGGTGCCCGGCACCAACACCCTGCTGCTGGGCCCGTCGGGCGTCGGCAAGACGACGATGGCGATCCGCTGCATGCTGGCCGCCCTGGAGCGCGGCGAGACGGCGACCTACTACCTGTTCGACGAGGGCCTCGCGACCCTGCTCAGCCGGGCCGCCATCCTGGGCATGGACCTGTCCCCGCATCTCGAGAGCGGGCGCCTGACGATCACGCAGATCGACCCGGCCGAACTCTCGCCCGGGGAATTCTCCAGCATGCTCCGGCAGGCCGTGCAGGAGCGCGGCTGCAGCTTCGTCGGGCTCGACAGCCTGAACGCCTACCTGCACGCGATGCCGGGCGAGGAGTTCCTCATCCTGCAGATGCACGAGATGCTGAGCTACCTGAACCAGCAGGGCGTCACGACGCTGCTGGTCCTGGGGCAGCACGGGGTGATCGGCGAGGTCCGCACCGATATCGACCTCAGCTATCTCAGCGACGCGATCCTGCTGTTCCGGTTCTTCGAGGCCAAGGGCGAGGTCCGCACCGCGTTGTCCGTGGTGAAGAGCCGGGTCAACGCGCATGAGCGCACCATCCGCGAGATGAAGCTGTCGGCCCAGGGGATCCAGGTCGGCGAAGCCCTGACCGATTTCGAGGGCGTGCTGACCGGCCTGCCCTCCTACCGCGGCGCGGTGGCGATGCTGACCGGCGACGTCGCCGGCGGCGAGCGGTGACGGTTTCAGCGCCGGAGGAGGCGCGCGTCCTGATCCTGGCGCCGCGGGGGCGCGACGCCGCGGTGGCCGAGCAGGTGCTGGCCCGTGCCGGCACGCAGGCCGTCATCTGCCCCGACCTGGACGGCTGGCTGGACGCCCTCCGGGCCGGGGCCGCGGCCGCCCTGGTCACCGAGGAGGCGCTCGGGGACGGGGAGCCCACGGCCCTGTTCGCCTGGCTCGAGGCGCAGCCCGCCTGGTCGGACTTCCCCTTCATCGTGCTGGCGACCCGTCAGCACGGGCACCGGTCCCGGCAGGCGTCGCAGCTGCTGGCCAAGCTCGGCAACGTCGTCCTGCTGGAGCGCCCGATCAACGCCGAGACGCTGGTCAGCGCCACGGCCGCCGCCCTGCGGGCGCGCCGCCGCCAGTACCAAGCGCGCGAGCGCCTGCAGGAGCGTGAGCGCGACCGGGAGCAGCTCCGCCTCGCCAACGAGGGGCTGGAGCGGCGCGTCTCCGAGCGGACCCAGGAGGTCGAGACCGCTCGCGAGACCCTCGCCTTCGCCCTCGACGCCGCCGGGATGGGATCCTGGGACATCGATTACGGCACCGGCGCGTCCCGGCGCTCGCCCCGCTTCGACGCGGTGTTCGGCTACGACGCGCCGCAAACGTTCTGGACCCGGGAGACCTTCCTGGCCCATGTCGTCGACGAGGATCGCGCGGGCGTCGACCGGGCCTTCGCGAGCGTCGTCCAGACCGGCCGGCTCGACCTCGAATGCCGCATCCGCCGGGCCGACGGGGCGGTGCGCTGGATCGCCCTGCGGGGGCAGGTCAAGTACGACGAGGCCGGCACCCCGACCCGGATGGCCGGCATCCTGATGGATCGCACCGACCAGCACGTCACCGAGGAGGCCCTGCGCCAGGCCCAGAAGATGGAGGCGATCGGGCAGCTCACCGGCGGCGTCGCCCACGACTTCAACAACCTGCTCACCGTCATCGTCGGCGGCCTCGACATGGTGCTGCGGCGGCCGGAGCAGGTCGACCGGGTGAAGCGTCTCGCGGAGGCCGCCATGGGCGCGGCCCGGCGCGGCGAGCAGCTGACCCAGCAGCTCCTCGCCTTCTCGCGCCGCCAGATGCTGCGGCCCCAGACGCTCAATCCCAACCGCCTGCTCCTTGACTTCAAGCCCCTGGCGGAGCGCGCCGCCGGCGGCGCGGTCGAGCTCGCCTTCGACCTCGACCCGGCCCTCGATCCGATCCGGATCGACCCGGCCCAGTTCGAGGCCGCGGTGCTGAACCTGATCGTCAATGCCCGCGACGCCATGGAGGGCCGGCCGGGCCATACCCGGATCGCGGTGACGAGCCGCAACGTCCATCTCGGCACCGGCGCGGTGGCCGAGAAGGGCGTGGCGCCCGGTCCCTACGTGCTGGTCTCGGTGACCGATACCGGCGCCGGCATCCCGCCCGACAAGCTCCAGCGGGTGTTCGAGCCGTTCTTCACCACCAAGGAG
Source organism: Methylobacterium brachiatum (assembly GCF_900113845.1). Lineage (NCBI taxonomy): Bacteria > Pseudomonadati > Pseudomonadota > Alphaproteobacteria > Hyphomicrobiales > Methylobacteriaceae > Methylobacterium > Methylobacterium brachiatum. The sequence continues at coordinate 105,530 of NZ_FOQW01000021.1, forward strand.
GTCGGCAAGGGGACCGGGCTCGGGCTGAGCCAGGTCTACGGCTTCACCCGCAGCGCCAACGGCTTCGTCGACATCGCCTCCGAGGTCGGGGCCGGCACCACCGTGAACCTCTACTTCCCCCGCTCCACCGACCCGGCCGACGAGGAGACCGGGGCCGGCGCCCTGCGCACCATCCCGCTGCGCCGCGCCGGCGAGGGCGAGACCGTGCTGCTGGTCGAGGATGACGAGCAGGTTCTCGGCATGGCCGTGGAGAGCCTGGAGGAGCTGCGCTACCGGGTGATCGTCGCCCGCAACGCCGCCGAGGCGCTGGCGCATCTCCGGGACGTGGAGCGGATCGACATCCTGTTCTCGGACGTGGTCATGCCCGGCGGCATGAACGGCTCGCAGCTCGCCGCCGAGGCCCAGCGGGTGCGCCCCGGGATCAAGGTGCTGCTCACCTCGGGCTACGTCGCCAATCTCGACGAGGGCCAAATGATCGGCCACGGCGAATTGCCGGTCCTGAACAAGCCCTACCGCCGGGACGAGCTCGCCCGCTCCCTGCGCCTCGTGCTCGGCGGCGAGAGCCGCTGAGCCCCAAACGCAGAAAACCCGGCTCGCGCTAGCGAACCGGGTTCTTTTAAAGGTCGAGTTGTCGAAAGAGATTTGGTTGCGGGGACAGGATTTGAACCTGTGACCTTCAGGTTATGAGCCTGACGAGCTACCGGGCTGCTCCACCCCGCGCCAAGGTTGTGCGGCTGGTCCGGGCTGGCTGATCGCCTGTGGGGCGGGCTCCGGGGCCGATCGCGCTGATCGTGCTGAGGGAAGGGTGTGATTGCGTTGTGCGGGTCTGGCGGCGACCGACTCTCCCGTGCCTTGAGACACAGTACCATGGGCGCTGGCGTGTTTAACGGCCGAGTTCGAGATGGGATCGGGTTCTGGGCACGCCGCTCAAGCCACCAGACCGGCGCAA
>NZ_FOQW01000023.1:0-84187 GCF_900113845.1 Methylobacterium brachiatum
AGCTTGGTGTTCGGGTTCAGGCGGCGCACCACGCTGGCGGGCTCGAACCGGAAGATGAAGGTCCCGGCCGGGTCGGCGGCGAAGTCCGACAGGCCGCGGGCCTTGGCCAGGGCCTGGGCCAGCGTGATGCCGTCGGCCTGGAACGGCAGCTCGGTCGCCTGGCCGAGCGCGCCCACCGCCAGGAAGGTCTGCGGGTCGCGCACCAGGGTGAGCACGTCGTTGGGCCGCAGGTAGATGTTCTCCTTGGGGTTCGACACCACCGTGGTCAGCGGCACCGTGGCGGTGACCGGACCGCGCGACAGGCGCACGAAGGTCTCGGATACCGGCGAGCGGTTGCCGCCGGCGGCCGCGATGACGTCGAGGATGCGGTCGCCGTGGCCCGAGAGCGGCAGGCGGGCGCCGGCCGCGCCCTCGCCGGTGACGGTGACCGCCTGGGAGATCGGCCGGGTGACCGAGACCAGCACCTGCGGCTGGATCGCCTTGCCGGCGAGCTCGTTCTCGATCAGGCCCTGGACGTCCTGGGGCCGGCGTCCGGCGACCTTGATGCGCCCGGCATAGGGCACCGAGATCGCGCCGTCGCGGCCGACCGGCTGCTCGGGGATGAGGGCGGATTTGGATCCGGCGGAGAAGCGGTCGGCGACGAGCGGCCCGGAGAACAGGCCGCCGGATCCGGCTTCCCAGACCGAGACCGAGACCATGTCGCCGATGCCGATCACCGGCTCGGTGGAGGGGCGGTGATCGCCGAAGGAGGCGAGCAGGCTGTCGAGCGGGCGTCCGCGCAGGGCCTCGACCACGGCCGGGGTGACGTCGATGATCTCGTAGCGCGCGAGCACGCCGCCGTCGGCGGTCGCGACTTCCGCGCCCGCCTCGATCGCGCTCGCCGTCGGTCCCGCCGCGGGCAGATACGTGCAGCCCGAGATCGCCGTCATGGCGAGCAGAGCGAGGGGGAGTTTGCGCATCCAGATGTTGCCCATCGGTTTTGCCGAGCCCGTGCCTAGCCCATAGCGGCTAGGGTGTCCGTAGCGGGTGGGCCACACTTCGCCCGCGACGGGCGAGAGGACGGTTTCATCCTCGCTAAGCACAGCTTTTTCGAGGCGAATCGGGGAAACGTGCCTGGTGCGATCGGCAAACGGCCCGCCGGCGCGCCGCGGCGGCGACCGATCGAGGCGGCCCCGGATCGCCCCATTCAGTCGGCTTGCGTGACGGTGGCGCTGATCTGGTTGTAGATCGGGATCATCCGGGAACCGTAGTAGCGGATGCTGCCGGCCGCGACGATGAAGATCAGCGCGCCGATCAGCGCGTATTCCATCGCCGTGGAGCCGTTCGCATCGCGGGCGAACCCCATGGCCCGGCCGGTCGCGCGGAGGCGGGATCGTCCGTCGGGCGCCCCAGACCTGTCGCAGCTCGGCTCGCCCATCCGTGACTCCGACATCCGCCGCGTCCGGCCGGCCCTTACGCGCTGGCTTCAAGTCTAGCCCGATCCCATTGCCGCCGGCTTAATGGAATCTCCGAAACGCGGCGCATGCGGCGCCCGGCCCCGAAGCGGCGAAGGGCCGGAACCTGGACAGGTCCCGACCCTCGCGGATGCATCGGCGTGAACCGGGCTCCGCCGAACGGCGAGACCCTGGAGAAACCTCAGGCGTGGCCGGCCTTGTGCCGCAGGTCGTCGATCCGCTTGGAGGCCTCGGCCTTGTCGAGATCGGCGTCGAACGCCTCCGGCTCCTTGGCCTCCTCCGACAGGGTCTTGAGATACGAGGCCTGTGCTCCGGTCATCGGCTCGCCGCCGGTGGTCCACTGATCCGGATCCTTGATCTGATTCGACACGTCCTTCGGATCGGTCTTCGGGTTCTCTTGGGTGGTGTCGTGCTTGTCGGCTGCCTTGGCCATGGGATTCCCGTTCCTGAAATGTTCCGTCTTCGCCATCGAGAACGCGGCGCCCTCTCCCGGGGTTCCGGGCGATGTCGGGGTGCGGCCCGGTGTTCCCCAGAAACCTTTTCTTCCCGATCCCCGATCCTATTGATGAGGCGCCGGCGCACGGTTGCGCCCCTGAACACGGTGGTCCGGATGACCTCGGAGAGGCGGATTCATAAAGAGGCGGGCGCGGCCGCTCGCACGGCGCAGGTGCTCGTGGTGATGGGGGTCTCGGGCTCCGGCAAGAGCACGGTCGGCGCGCTGATCGCCGAACGGCTCGGCTGGATCTTCGTCGACGGCGACAGCTTCCACACCCCCGAGCACATCGCGAAGATGCATGCGGGCCACGCCCTGGACGACGAAGACCGTGCGCCGTGGCTCGCCCGGATCGCGACCTGGATCCAGCACCGGCTCGAGGCCGGGGAATCCGGGGTGGTGGTCTGCTCGGCCCTGCGCCGGGCATACCGGGACGTGCTCACCCGCGGCAGCCGGCGCGTGCGCATCGTCTATCTCGAGGGCGACAGGGCCCTGATCGCCAAGCGCCTCACCGAGCGCCACGGCCATTTCATGTCGCCCCGCCTGCTCGACAGCCAGTTCGCGACCCTCGAAGCCCCCGGCCCCGATGAGCGCCCGATCGTCGTGGGGATCGATGAACCGCCGGACGCGATCGCCGATCGCGTCGTGGCGCAGCTCGCCGAAGAAGCCCGCACCACTGCCGGAAGGACCTGAGCCATGGATGCGGGATCGCGCACAGCCTCGGGGATCGCCCTGGTGATCTCCGACGTCGACGGCACGCTGGTGACCGACGACAAGAGCCTCGCCGCCTCGACCATCGCGGCTGTGAAGCGGCTGCGGGCGGCCGGGATCGGGTTCAGCATCGCGTCGGCGCGCCCGCCGGTCGGCCTGAGGGCCCTCGCCGCCGAACTCGCGCTCGACCTGCCGATGGGGGCCTTCAACGGCGCCAGCGTGGTCCGGCCGGACCTCTCGACGATCGAGGAGCGGCTGATCCCGGAGGCCGCCGCCCGCGAGGCCTTGCAGCGCCTCGAGGCCGAGGGCCTCGACGCCTGGGTCTTCGCCGAGGGGGCCTGGTTCCTGCGCGACCCGGACGGCCCCTACACCGACCTCGAGCGCCGGACGATCGACGCCGAGCCCCGCGTGGTCGCCGATCTCGGCACGCTCATGGGCGCGGCCTCGAAGATCGTCGGGGTCAGCCGCGATCACGCCCATCTCGCCGCCTGCGAGGCGCGGATCGGCGCGGCCCTCGCCGAGCGGGCCACGGTGCACCGTTCCCAGGCCTATTACCTCGACGTGACGCCCCCCGGCCTCGACAAGGGACAGTTCGTAACCTGGATGAGCCGCCATCTCGGCATCCCGCCCGAGCGGATCGCGACCTTCGGGGATGCCGGCAACGACCGGCCGATGTTCGCCCGCAGCGGCTTCTCGGTGGCGATGGGCAATGCCGAGGAGGCCGTGAAGGCCGCAGCCAGCGCCGTCACGGAGAGCAACGGTGCCGACGGCTTCGCTCACGGGGTCGCGCGCTTCATCCTGCCCTGACGGGTCCGACCTCGCAGCGTCCTGTGGATAACCGGGATGGTTAACCGACGGCGCGCGCCTGTGGCCGGCGAGGCACAGACGCGCGCCGGGCGGCAGTCGCCCACAGGCTGCCGAATCCGGGCCGCTTTCCGGCCTCATTTCCCCGCGACCTAGCTTGACCACAGAACAAGCAGGACCGGGTCTCGGAATGCATCGCCTTCTCCTGGCTGCCGCTCTCGCGGTCGCGCCCGTCGCCGCCTTCGGGCAGGCCCCGCGCGACAACATCGACGCGCTGATCGAGCAGCAGGCCAAGGCGAACGGTGTCCCGGCGAGCTTCGTCCACGCGGTGGTCAAGCGCGAGAGCAACTACAACCCGAACGCCAAGGGCGGCAGCGCACTCGGCCTGATGCAGATCAAGCACGCGACGGCGCGCAGTCTCGGCTATACCGGCGACGCCGCCGGGCTCCTCGATCCCGCGACCAACCTGCGCTACGGCGTCGCCTATCTGGCGGGGGCCTATCGCACCGCGCAGGGCAACGTCAGCCAGGCGTACCAGTACTACAACCGCGGCTATTACTACGCCGCCAAGCGCCGGGGCATCTCCAGTGAGGTCGCCTCGGTGGTGGCCCCCGTGGCGGCCTCGGCCAGCGCCCTGGCCAGCCTGTTCAGCGGCGGCGTCACGGATTCCAGCGCCGCCTCGACGGCCCTGGCCTACGCGCCCACCGCCGCCACGGTGGCCGCCGCGCCGACCGAGACGGTCGAGGTGCCGCTGCCGCCCCGGCGTCCCGCCGCCCTCGGCGCACCGGTCGATTACGCGAGCCTCTCCGTCGAGCCCGCCTCCACGAGCCCGGCGCCGAGCGCCACCGTGCAGAGTGCCGCGGTCGAGACCGTGGAGGTGCCGCTGCCGCCGCGTCGCCCGGCCGGCCTCGGCACCGCCGTCGCGGAGGCCGCCCCGGCCCAGCTCGCCGAGCTGCGCCTGACGTCGCAGCCGGAGGCCGCCGCGGCACCGCAGGCCGCCGCGATGACGCAGGCGGCCGCCCCGATCTCCGAAACCGTCGAGGTGCCGCTGCCGCCGCGCCGGCCGTCGATCCAGCTGCTCGCCGCCGCGACGCCGCGCCGGGCCCCCGCGGCCGCGCCGGTCCGCGAGGCCACGGCGATTCCCGTCGAGTGATGCCGCACGCGGCAGATGGGCCATCGGACAACCACCGCTTGTCCAACATCTGCCCACACGAGGATCCTGCTCAAGGCTTGACCACCGGGCCGTTCCGCAACACATAGGCGCCACGCCAGCAACAGGGTTGGATCGCCGCCGCAACGGTCCGTCGATCGGTCGAGGCGGCCGGACACAGGCGGCGCAATACAGACTTCAGGGCAGGACTCGCCAGGCTTCGCACGAACGGTCGGGCAAGCACCCGCTCGATCCCAGGTTGCGAAGCAGAATTCATCTTGAAGTGGCAGACATGCAGGGCAAGCACTCTGCTTTCGGGCTGGCAGGAAAGCGGACGACGCCATGACCGGCGTGTTGGAACAGGAATCACTCTTTCTCACGGATCTCGGGCGCCGCGTCAGGCACGCCCGCACCGTGCGCGGTCTGTCGCGCAAGGTCCTGTCCCAGACCTCAGGCCTGTCCGAGCGCTATATCGCGCAGCTCGAGGGCGGTCAGGGCAACGTGTCCATCATCCTGCTCCGGCGGGTCGCCAACGCCATGGGCGTGCGCCTCGACGACCTGATCACCGGCAATGACGGCCTGCCCGACTGGCCGGTGGTGCGCGACCTGCTCGGCCAGGCGACGCCGGCCCAAATCGCCGCCGCCAAGGAAGCCCTGTCCGGCGGCAGCCGCCCGGAATCGAGCGGCCGCCTGCGCGTGGCGCTGATCGGCCTGCGCGGCGCCGGCAAGTCGACCCTGGGCAAGCTCGCCGCCGAGCGGCTGGGCTGGACCTTCGTGGAGCTCAACGCCGAGATCGAGCGCGAGAACGCCCTTTCGGTCCAGGAGATCTTCGCGATCTACGGCCAGGAGGGCTACCGCCGGCTGGAGCAGGCGGCCCTGCGCCGCCTCACCGAGCATCCCGGCCCGCTGATCCTGGCGACCAGCGGCGGCATCGTGGCCGAGCCGCTGACCTACGACCTGCTGCTCCAGGCGTTCTACACGATATGGCTCCGCGCCCGCCCGGAGGAGCATATGAGCCGGGTGCGCGAGCAGGGCCACTTGGCCACCACGGGCGACCATGCCTCGGCGATGCAGGAATTGCGCGCCGTGCTGGCGAGTCGGGAACCGCTCTACGCCCGGGCCTCGGCCACGGTCGACACCTCCGACATCCCGCTTCAGACCATGGTCGACCGGCTCACCGCGGCGATCGAGGCGCGGTTCGGCGAGACGGCGGTCGCGGGCTGAACCGCGCCCGGAACCGGTGACAGCGCCGCCGGTGCGGCATCCCCGGCAGCCCCCGTACCCTTGATCGCCGCATTGCGGCGCACCACGCTATGGCCTCATCCCGACGGGGCCAGCCGGGCTGCGGAACGCACGATGCATGAGACCAAGCGCCTCGCGCATGGCTTCGCGTGTAGGACGATGTGCTAGGATGACCCGCGACGGCGGGGTCCTTCACCTCGCTGGTGGCTGCACCGGAGCTTTGCTGCAGCGCCGGCCGGACCCGTCGTCGGAACAGCGCGGTGCGAGCCCGATAACTCGATCATGAGCCATCGTCCATGAGCGCCAGTCCAGCCCTCAGCCCGGCCTTCAACCACGATTCGGCCGACCTCTCGGTCTGCGATCCGGTCTGGTCGCGGCTGCGCGCCGAGGCCGAGGATGTGCTGCGCACCGAGCCGCAACTCGCCTCCTTCATCGTCGCGACGATCCTCAACCACGCCACCCTCGAGGGTGCGGTGGCCCACCGGGTCGCGGCGCGGCTGGGCCATCCGTCGCTTCCGGCCGAGCTCGTCGCCCACGCGTTCCACGAGGCGATCGGCGCCGATCCCACCATCGGGCAGGCGTTCCGGGCCGATATCGGCGCGGTGATCGACCGGGATCCCGCGACCCTGCGGGCGCTGGAGCCGGTCCTGTACTTCAAGGGCTTCCACGCGCTCCAGGCCTACCGCCTCGCCCACCACGTCTGGACCCGGGGCCGGCGCGACCTCGCGCTCTACCTGCAGAGCCGGGTCTCCGAGGTGTTCCAGTGCGACATCCACCCGGCCGCCCGCATCGGCCGGGGCGTGTTCCTCGACCACGCCACCGGCCTGGTGGTCGGCTCGACCGCGGTGATCGAGGACGACGTGTCGATCCTCCACGCGGTGACGCTGGGGGGCACCGGCAAGCAGCGCGGCGACCGGCATCCCAAGATCCGCCGGGGCGTGATGATCGGCGCCGGCGCCAAGATCCTGGGCAATATCGAGGTCGGTGCCTGCGCCCGGGTGGCGGCGGGCTCGGTGGTGCTGCGGCCCGTCCCGGCCAACACCACGGTGGTGGGCGTCCCGGCGCGGGTCGTCGGCACCGCGGGCTGCGACGATCCGGCCCGCGCGATGGATCAGCTGGTCGCCCTCGACCAGTTCATCCATGTGGGCGACGGGATCTGACCCCGACGCGGCCGCGCTTGCCGCTCCGCCGTGGGCGTGGCAAGCCCTCCGCCGATCCGGGCGTCAGCGCCGACAGGGGAGGCCAGACAGCGTGACCAAAGCCGAGACCGCGAAGCTGCAGGACTACCTGCGCCGCAAGTTCGCCAACAACAACATCCGCCTGACCGCGATGAAGACCGGCGATTCCGCCGAGGTGTTCATCGGCGAGGAGTCGATCGGCGTCATCGCCGACGACAAGGAGGACGGCGACGATTCCTTCGTCTTCCGCATGGCGATCCTCGACATCGACCTCGAGGAAGAAGCCTGACGCACGCGTCGCGGGCCGGGTTCCGCCGGCCCGCGCCTGTGCACGGGTTAAGGCTAACCGGCGTGATTGCTTAACAACCGGTAAATCGTGTGGCTAAACTGCGCCCAACCTTTTTTGGAGCGCGAATAATGGTCCTCACGCCCGCCGCCCTCGAATCCATCCGGACCTTGTGTATCGGTCTGGCGCTCTCGGGGCTGATCGCCAGCGCGTTCGAGCTGTTTGCCGCGCGCCGCGCGAGCTTCAGCCTGCTGGAGCGGGGCGGCCTGCCGGCGGTGGCGGCCCTGCCGATGCTGGCCTTCTCGGCCCCGTTCATCATCCTGCGCAACACCCTGCGCGGCCGCAAGATCGAGGGCCGCCCGATGCCGTTCGTGATGCTGGCCACCGTCATCGCCTGCGGCTGGGGCCTGCTCTCGGGCCGGGTCGCCCTCGACCTCGCGGCGATGCTGGTCGGCGCCTGACGTCCCATCAGGGCTCCGCGGTCGCCACCTGGGCGGCGCCGTCCCGGCCCTCCAGGGAGACCCAGGCCTCGCCGTCCTGGCCGGCGCGCTTGATGAAACTGTAGCCGGTGCGCCGCCACGGGCGGATCGCGTCGGTCTTGTTGTCGAGGATGAAGTCGCCGTGGTCGGTGCGCACCGTCAGCACCGCGTGGCCGGCATTGGTCTCGTCGATCACGACGGTCATCAGCAGGGCCCGCCGGGGCAGCCCACGCTCGGCCAGCATCCGGCGCTTGAGCAGCTGGTAATCCTCGCAATCGCCGAACCCGTCATCGGGAAAGTCCCAGCGGTCGACGACGCCCCAATGCGCCTGGTCGGTGATCGGCCGGATGCGGGTGTTGACCCGGTGGTTGACGCTCCGCAGCGTCCGCCACACCGCCACGGTCAGCGGGATCATGGCGGGCTCCGCGACATCGAGCGCGCATTCCTCGGGCATGCGCGCGCAGAACGCGGTCCAGCCGGCGATCGGGCTGATCGGGCCGTTGGCTTCGTGGGCCGGCGCCCCATCGGGCAGGGTCAAGCGGGCATGGGCGTGGGTGTTGGCGCCGCCCAGCATCAGGATCGTGCCGACCAGGGCGAGGCTCGCGGCCTGCCGGGCTCGGCGCAGCGGCGTGGCCCATCCGCGCCAGTGCGGCGCCACGAGCGCGAGAGCCGGAATCCCACCATCCGCGTGCCGCATGGATCACGCCCCATCGACCGATGATGACGGGAAGGTGACACGCGGGCGTGCGACGCACAATGGCACGGAGGGCGGAGGAAACGCCCGAGGCTGCGTATCGGTTCCGCTTTAAAGGAGTGTTGCATCCGCGTTGCTGCCGGTCGGCGTATGCGCTGGCGGAATGCCCGCCCTGCCCGCTCACGGAAGAGCTTGATTCGAGCCAGCTTTGCCGGCTTGAGACAGGGGATGTCCGCGCTTGGATTCGCGGGTGGATCGAACGTTTCGCAAGAACCCGGCCATCCCCGCGCGGGATCGCCTCAGGCCAGAGAAGGATTTCACGATGCAGCCCGCCATCCAGCAGGTGATCAGAGCGCTCGCCGAGGATGGTCGGGCCGGTGCAATCGGCATCGCCGAGCACGCCGTGGAAGCCTATCTCGCCGGCTCGCCCACCGAGGGCGACCGCGCCCTGTCGCGCGACATCCTGGTCCGCGACCTCGCCAGCCTCCGGGGCATCGCCCCCCACCTCGCCGGCTTCATCGGCCGGGTCGAGACCTTCGTGGCGAACCTCGCGCAGCCCTCGCTGAGCCGCGCCGCCTGAACAGGCCTCGCAGAATCAGGGTTTCAAGGTCCAGAGCCTGAACTTTTCGAGGTTTTGGGGAAGGCGGCGGGCAGTTCACTGTCCCGCCTACGCGACGACGCGCGGCCATCCTGACACCAGTCCCGTCATCCCGGGGCCGCGCAGCGGAGCCCGGGATCCAGAACCACCGTGGCATCAGGATCTTGCGCCGTCGGCGGCTCTGGATCCCGGGCTCGCCTTCAGCGCCCCGGGGTGGAGGCTGCTATGGTGGGAGGATCGCTGTGCGATGCGTCTCCCGCATCCCCAGCCCGCCAAAAGGCCGAGCCTTCTCGAAAACCGTGATCGGTTGAAGATCGAGGACCGGATCAGCGGTTGGCGGTGGTGACCGGCGAGGTGACGCCGCCGAGGGAAACCCAGGCCGTGGCGTCCTGGCTCTCGCGCTTGATGAACACGTAGCCGGTCTTGTGCCAGGCCTCGATCACGTTGGTCTTGTTGTCGAGGATCAGGTCACCCCGGTCGGTGATCAGGGTCAGCACCGCGTGGCCCTCGCCCTTCTCGTCGATCACCACGGTCATGCGCATCGCCCGGCGGGGCAGGCCGGCCTCGGCCAGCAGGTGGCGCTTGAGCAGCTGGAAATCCTCGCAATCGCCGATGCCGTCCTCGGCGAGGTCCCAGCGGTCGGCGACGCGGAGATGCTCCATGTCGGTCATCGGCTCGACCGACTTGTTCACCCGGCGGTTGACCGAGACGATCGTCGCCCAGATCGCCGGGGTCAGGCTGATGCGGGCCGGCTCGCTCCGGTCCACCGCGCATTCGGCCGCGTAGGCCTGGCAGAACGTCACCCAGGCCGCGATCGGGCGGGCATCGCCGAGCACCTTGGCACCGACCTCGGTGGGCAGGCTCGCCAGGGTCTGAGCCTCGGCGGTCGCCGCGAGGCCGAGCAGCACCAGCGCGCCGGCGAGCGTCACCCGAACCGTCTTGAGAAGCCCCGCGCCCATCGAACCGTCCTCGTTGTTGAGGACAGGATTGCGCCGCAGAGCCTCCGCGGCGCTGAAGCGGATCGGCGCAATTTTATCGATTCGCCGATGGCGGCGGCGTCTAGCGCGACAACGTCGACGGGGGGCTTGGGAACCCCGGCAAATCCGCGGCTTCCGGTTCGGAAACCGGAAACCTTGAGGGCTTCTTCAGGGGCCGAGCAGCTTCACGAAGGCGGCACCAGCCCCGAAGAACGCGGCACCGGCCGCCATCCCAGCGAGTCCGATCTGCCAGGGTGCGAGGGCGCGGTCGCGCTCCAGCTTCGCCGCCTCGGCCATCAGCTTCTTCTGCTCGGCCACGAATTTCTGCGACTCTTCGATCGCGCGCAGCACCCGCGTGACCTGCTCGGCGAGATCGAGCGAGTCGGGAGCGGACGTGTCGGCCATCGGCCCTGATTCCTCAGCGTTCCAGTTACGATAACCTGAGGACTCCTCAGCGGGACGGCAAGGGGCTCACAGGCGCCTGAGACGCGGGTCGATCCGGCTGCGGAAGCCGGATCGACGGCCTCCCTCACCCCGCCGTCTGGTCGAGCTTGCGCTCCGTCTCGCCCTTCAGCTCGGGGAAATCCGACTGCGTGTAGGCCCGGCCCCGGTGCGGATCCTCGGTCACGCCGTCATGCTCCAGGCGGCGCAGCTGGACCCGGCGGATCTTGCCCGAGATGGTCTTGGGCAGTTCGGTGACGAATTCGAGGCCGCGCAGGCGCTTGAACGTCGCCAGCCGCGCATTGGTGAAGCGGAAGATGTCGAGCGCCGTCTCCGGGCCGGCCGAGGCGCCGGCCACCAGCGAGACATAGGCCTTCGGAATCGTGTGGCGCATCGGATCGGGGATCGGCACCACCGCGGCTTCGGCCACCGCCGGATGCTCGATCAGCACGCTCTCCAGCTCGAACGGGCTGATCCGGTAGCCCGACGACTTGAACACGTCGTCGGCGCGGCCGACGAAGGTGTAGCAGCCCTGATCGTCCACGAAGGCGACGTCGCCGGTGTGGTAGAGCGCGCCATCCGCGCCCGACAGGTTGCCGCTGCCGTCGTCATAGCCCTGCATCAGGCCGGCGGGGCGGTGGGCGCCGAGTTCCAGGCAGACCTCGCCCTCGCTCGCCGGCTCGCCGTCAGCGTCGAGCACGCGCACGCGATAACCCGGCAGCGGCCGGCCGAGGGCGCCGGGCACCACCGGCTGGCCAGGCGTGTTGGCCATCAGGGCCGTGGTCTCGGTCTGGCCGTAGCCGTCGCGGATCGTGACGCCCCAGGCGTCCTTCACGCGCTCGATCACCTCGGGATTCAGCGGCTCGCCGGCGGCGCAGACCTCGCGCAGAGCCAGCGTCCGGCCGGTCAGGTCCTCCTGGATGATCATCCGCCAGACGGTGGGCGGCGCGCACAGCGTGGTGGCGCGGGTGCGCTCAAGCTGCGTGAGCAGCGCCGCCGCGTTGAACGGCGCCTGGTTGATCACCAGGATGGTCGCGCCGGCATTCCAGGGGGCGAAGAACGACGACCAGGCGTGCTTGGCCCAGCCGGGCGAGGACACGTTGCAATGCACGTCCCCGGGCTGCAGCCCGAGCCAGTACATGGTCGAGAGCGCCCCCACCGGATAGGAGCGGTGGCTGTGGCGCACCAGCTTCGGCTTCGCGGTCGTGCCGGAGGTGAAGTAGAGGAGCAGCGGGTCGTCGGCCGCGGTCGGCCCGTCGGGCGTGAAGGTCTCGGAGGCGCCGAACGCGTCGTCGTAGGCGCTCCAGCCCTCCGTCGCCGGGCCGGTGACGATGCGGATCGCGCCGCCGGTCTCGAGGCCGGAGAAGCGCCCGAGCTGCTCCGGGCCGGCGACGATCGCCCGGGGCCGGCCGCGGGCCAGGCGGTCGCCGAGCTCGTCCGCGGTGAGCAGGGTGGTGGCCGGGATGACCACGGCCCCGAGCTTCATCGCCGCCAGCATGGTCTCCCACAGGGCCGGGACGTTGCCGAGCAGCAGGAGCAGGTGGTCGCCGCGCTTCAGCCCGAGCCCGCGCAGGTGGTTGGCGACCTGGTTGGACCGCCGCGCCATCTGCCCGAAGGTCAGGCTCTGCTCGGCGCCGCTGGCGGCCTCGACGATGTGGAGCGCGGTGCGGTCGCGGCTCTCCGGACCGGCGAGCTCGGTGTCGAACCAGTCGAGCGCCCAGTTGAACGGCACCGGGTCCGGCCAGGTGAAGGCCGAAACCGCCGCCGCGTAGTCTGTGCGATGGGCCAGCAGCAGATCGCGGGCCTCCCGGAAGCTGGGCATGGTCGTTCCCCCGTCGTTCTTGTCCGGCCGGAAGACCCGGCCCATCCCGCCCTCAGGCGGGAATCAGATCCTCGCCGGCCGCGCCGCGCGCGAGGCGCTGCACCATGCCGGCGTGGAAATGGCGGATCTCGTCGGCGATCGCCTCCACCGCGCGGCCGTTGCGGGGGAAGTCGTCGGCGTTGAGCCCGATCAGGCCGGCGGTGTCGCCGGTCTCGTTGTTCTCGAATGGGTCGGCATAGAGCCAGGTCCACCAGTCCCGGGCCGGGACGAGGCGCGCGCCGGGCTTGACCCGCAAAGCCGCCAGGAACCGGACGTGGCGGCGCAATTCCTTGCGCCAGACCGCACGCGTCTCCGGGGCCACGTCGAAGGCCAGCAGCGTCACGCAATGCGCGTTGATGGTCTCCTCCCGCCCGCGCGCCTTCTGGGCCACGATCGCGCGCGAGAAGGCCATCTCGAAGCGGGCTTCGCTATCGCGGTCCAGGACGTCCATCGCCCCTGCCCCAGCTCAGGTGTTCTCGAACCGGGCCGGCCGCTTCTCCACGAAGGCGGCCATGCCCTCCTTCTGGTCCTTGGTGGCGAACATCGCGTGGAAGACCCGGCGCTCGAAGCGCACGCCCTCGGCGAGGGTGGTCTCGTAGGAGCGGTTGACCGCCTCCTTGGTCATCATGGCGATCGGCAGCGACATGGACGCGATGGTCTCGGCGGCCTTCAGCGCTTCGTCGAGGAGCTGGTCCGCCGGGACCACCCGGGACACCAGGCCGGCGCGCTCCGCCTCGGCGGAATCCATCATCCGGCCGGTCAGGCACATCTCCATGGCCTTCGACTTGCCGACGAAGCGGGTGAGCCGCTGGCTGCCGCCGATCCCCGGCATGACGCCGAGCTTGATCTCGGGCTGGCCGAACTGCGCCGTGTCGGCGGCCAGGATGAAGTCGCACATCATGGCGAGCTCGCAGCCGCCGCCGAGCGCGTAGCCCGCCACCGCGGCGATGATCGGCGTGCGCACCCCCGTGAACCGCTCCCAGTCGGCGAAGCGGTCTTGCGCATACATCTCCGCATAGGTCGCGTGCTGCATCTCCTTGATGTCGGCCCCGGCCGCGAAGGCCTTGGCCGAGCCGGTGATGACGATGCAGCCGATGCCCGGATCGGCATCCGCCTCGGTCGCCGCCTGGATCACCTCGCGGGTGAGCTGCGCGTTGATGGCGTTGAGCGCCTTCGGGCGGTTCAGGGTGATCAGCAGGACGCGCCCGCGCGTCTCCGTCAGGATCGTCTCGTACGCATCCATCACGACTCACTCCCTGGGCCGCGAAGCATACGGATGATCGCGGAAAAGTCCTCTCCCCCGTGGCCGAGGCCCTCGAACAGCCCGTAGATCTGCGCGGCCTCGGCGCCCAGCGGCGTCGCAGCCCCCGAGGCGAGGGCGGCGGCCTGTGCCAGCCGGAGGTCCTTGAGCATCAGCGCGGCGGCGAAACCCGGGTTGTAGCCGGCATTGGCCGGCGAGGTCGGCACCGGGCCCGGCACCGGGCAGTAGGTGGTGAGCGACCAGCACTGGCCCGAGGAGACCGAGGCGACGTCGTAGAGCGCCTGGTGCGACAGGCCGAGCTTCTCGCCCAGCGCGAAGGCCTCGCTGACGCCGATCATCGAGATCCCGAGGATCATGTTGTTGCAGATCTTGGCCGCCTGCCCGGCACCGGCCGCGCCGCAATGGAACACGTTCTTGCCCATGGCCTTCAGCAGGGGCTCGGCGCGTCCGAAGGCGGCCTCGCTGCCGCCGGCCATGAAGGTCAGCGTCCCGGCCTTGGCGCCGCCTGTCCCGCCGGAGACCGGCGCATCGACCGACAGGCAGCCCCGCGCCTCGGCGAGGCCGTGGGCCTTGCGCGAAGACTCGACATCCACGGTCGAGGAATCGATCAGCAGGGTGCCGGCGGGCAACGCATCGGCGAGCTGGGTCCAGACCTCGACCACGTGCCGGCCGGCGGGCAGCATGGTGACCACCACCTCCGCGCCCTCGGCCGCCTCAAGAGCCGAGCCCGCCACCGCGACCCCCGCTTCCCGGGCCGCCTCCAGGGAGGCCGGCGCCAGGTCGAACCCGCGCACCGTGTGCCCCGCCTTCACGAGGTTGGCCGCCATGGGACCGCCCATGTTGCCGAGACCGATGAACCCGATGGTCTGTGCCATCATACCCCTCCCATTCGCTTGTTCGTGCCCCTCCCAACCATCCCCTCATCCTGAGGTGCGGCGAAGCCGCCTCGAAGGAGGGCTCCAGGGATCGCGCGGCGACTGGAGGGCTCCTTCGAGGCCCGCCGATCCTATGGATCGCCGGGCACCTCAGGATGAGGGCGTGGTCGGGAGACGCCGCTCACATCACACCGGCCCCGTACGGCCTTGCGAGAAAACCGGCTCCGCCCGTGGCTCCAGCCACCGGGCGATCCGGGCCGGGTCGACCGCGTCGAGGCTCGGCGGGTTCCAGCGCGGGCTCTTGTCCTTGTCGATCACCGCCGCCCGGATGCCCTCGCGGAAATCGCCCTCCTCCAGCAGCGCCAGCGAGGCGTGGAACTCGCGCTCCAGGCAGGCTTCGAGGTTGGGCGAGCGCCGGCCGAGGCGCAGCAGGCACAAGGTCAGGACCAGGCTCGACGGGGATTTCGTCAGCAGCGTCTTGCGGGTCGCCGCCGCGAACTCGGAACCGTCCGCCGCCAGGGCGGACAGGATCTCGTCGATCATGTCGAAGGCGAAGCAGCGATCGATGGTCTCGCGATGCTGTGCCAGGGGCGCCTCGCCGGGATCGCGCGCCAGCCGGTCGATCGCCTCCCGCACGCCGGCATCTCCGGCATCGGGCGGCAGCGCCGACAATGCATCGATCAGGTCCGGCAGGGCCTGGGACGGCACCATCACGTCGGCGAGCCCGCAATAGAGCGCGTCGGCGGCGCCGACCGGCTCGCCGGTGAGGCCGAGATAGGTGCCGACCTGGCCGGGCGCGCGCGGCAGCAGCCAGGTGCCGCCGACATCCGGCAGGTAGCCGATGCCGGTCTCCGGCATGGCGACGCGCGAGCGCTCGGTGACGATCCGGTGGGCGGCATGCCCCGCGAGGCCGACGCCGCCGCCCATGGTGATGCCGTCCATCACCGCCACGAACGGTTTTTCGTAAGCCGCGATCCGCGAATCCAGGCGGTACTCGTCCCGCCAGAAGGTTTCCGCGAAGGCGGTGCCGGAATTGTCGTACAGGCCGCGCAGGTCGCCGCCGGCGCAGAGACCCCGCTCGCCCTCGCCGGTGAGCAGCACCGCGGCGAGGCCGGGATCGGCGGAGAACTGGTTCAGGGCCGCGTCGATCTCCCGGACCATGCCGTGGGTCAGGGCGTTCAGGGCCTTGGGCCGGTCGAGGCGCAGGCGCCCCAGGGCGCCGACGCGCTCGACGATCACATCCGCCATCAGCGTCCCCCGGTCAGCGCGCGAGCGATGATCACCCGCATGATCTCGTTGGTGCCTTCGAGGATCTGGTGCACGCGCAGGTCGCGGACGATCTTCTCGATCCCGTACTCGGCGAGATAGCCGTAGCCGCCGTGGAGCTGCAGGGCCTGGTTGGCGACCTCGAAGGCGGCGTCGGTGACGTGGCGCTTGGCCATGGCGCAGAGCTGCGTGGCCGCCGGGTCCTTGGCGTCGAGCGCCGACGCGGCGTGGCGCAGGAAGGTGCGCGACACCTCCAGGGACGTAGCCATGTCGGCCAACCGGAACTGCAGCGCCTGGAAGTCGCTGAGCCGGGACCCGAAGGCGCGCCGGTCGCCCATATAGGCCAGCGTCTTGTCGAGGGCCGACTGGGCACCGCCCAGCGCGCAGGCGGCGATGTTGAGCCGGCCGCCGTCGAGGCCGCTCATGGCGATGCGGAAGCCCTGGCCCTCCTCGCCCAGGCGGTTCGCCACCGGCACACGGCAGCCGTCGAACCGCACGGAGCGGGTCGGCTGGGCGTTCCAGCCCATCTTGCGCTCTTCCGCGCCGAAGGAGAGGCCGGGCGTCCCCTTCTCGACCACGATCGCCGAGATGCCCTTCGGCCCCGCCGCGCCGGTGCGGACCATGCAGACATAGAGGTCGCTGACGCCGGCGCCGGAAATGAACTGCTTCTCGCCGGTGAGCACGTAATGGTCGCCGTCCCGCTCGGCGCGGGTGCGCAGCGCCGCCGCGTCGGAGCCCGAGCCCGGCTCGGTCAGGCAGTAGCTGGCGATCGTCTCCATGCCCATCAGGGCCGGGATCCAGCGCTGGCGCTGGTCCGCGTCGCCATAGGCGTCGATCATCCAGGCGCACATGTTGTGGATCGACAGGAACGCCGCCACGGTCGGGCAGCCGGTGCTCAGCGCCTCGAAGATCAGCGCGGCGTCGAGCCGCGACAGGCCCGAGCCGCCGACATCCTCGCGCACGTAGATGCCGGCCATGCCGAGCGCCGCGGCCGCCCGCAGGGTCTCGACCGGGAAGATCTTGTCCCGGTCCCAGTCGAGAGCGTGCGGCGCGATATGCTCGGCCGCGAAGCCGAGCGCCATGTCGCGGATCGCGGTCCGATCCTCATCGAGCCCGAAACTCATGGGCGCTTCCTCCAAGTTCATCGCCGAGCCAGCGCAGATTCCTCATCCGCACTGGCCACGATGGTCGCACACCGGCTGCCGTCAGGCGCAACGTGCCCCCTCTCCCGTTCGGGAGAGGGTTGGGGTGAGGGATCAGGTCTTTCCGGACAGGGCGCATCCCTCACCCTGTCCCTCTCCCGCACGGGAGAGGGGACCCGCGCTCAGCCATAGAGCCGCGCGGCCCCTTCTGCCGCCAGGACGCTCGCCCCTACCGCATCGTCGGGATGGAGAACTCCGCCCCGCTCTTGATGCCGCTCGGCCAGCGCTGCGTCACCGTCTTGGTCTTGGTGTAGAAGCGGATCGAGTCCGGTCCGTGCTGGTTCAGGTCGCCGAAGCCGGAGCGCTTCCAGCCGCCGAAGGTGTGGTAGGCGATCGGCACCGGGATCGGCACGTTGACGCCGACCATGCCGACATTGACCCGGGCGGTGAAGTCGCGGGCCGCGTCGCCGTCCTGGGTGAAGATCGCGACGCCGTTGCCGTATTGGTGGGTCGAGGGCAGCGCGAGCGCCTCCTCGTAGTTCTGAGCCCGCACCACCGAGAGGACGGGGCCAAAAATCTCTTCCTTGTAGATGGTCATGTCGGGGGTCACGCGGTCGAACAGCGAGCCGCCCATGTAGAAGCCGTTCTCGTAGCCCTGGAGCTTGAAGCCGCGGCCGTCGACGGCCAGATGCGCGCCCTCGGCGACACCCTGGTCGATATAGCCCGCGACCTTCCGGACCGCCTCGGCGGTGACCAGCGGCCCGTAATCGGCCGAGCCGTCATGCGACGGGCCGATCTTGAGCGACTCGACCCGCGGGATCAGCTTCTCCATGAGTCGGTCGGCCGTGGCCTCGCCCACTGGCACCGCCACCGAGATCGCCATGCAGCGCTCGCCGGCCGAGCCGTAGCCGGCGCCGATCAGCGCATCGACCGCCTGGCCCATATCGGCGTCCGGCATGATGATCATGTGGTTCTTGGCGCCGCCGAAGCACTGGGCGCGCTTCCCCGTCTGGGCGGCACGCACGTAGATGTACTCGGCGATCTGCGAGGAGCCGACGAAGCCCACCGCCTTGATGTCCTCGTCGTCGAGGATCGCGTCGACCGCTTCCTTGTCGCCGTTGACGACGTTGAGGATGCCCGGCGGCAGCCCGGCCTCCAGGAAGATCTCGGCGATGCGCAGCGGCACGCTCGGGTCGCGCTCGGACGGCTTCAGGATGAAGGCGTTGCCGCAGGCGATGGCCGGGGCGCATTTCCACAGCGGGATCATGGCCGGGAAGTTGAACGGCGTGATGCCGGCGACCACGCCGAGCGGCTGGCGCAGGGAATAGACGTCGATCCCGGGCCCGGCGCCCTCGGTGTACTCGCCCTTGAGCAGGTGCGGGATGCCGCAGGCGAACTCGACCACCTCGACGCCGCGCTGGATGTCGCCCTTGGCGTCCGGCACGGTCTTGCCGTGCTCGGAGGCAAGCAGCTCGGCCAGGGAATCGTTCTCGCCGCGGATGAGCTCGAGGAAGCGCATCATCACCCGGGCGCGCTTCTGCGGATTGGTGGCGGCCCAGGCCGGCTGGGCTGCCGCGGCGTTCTCGACCGCGGTGCGCATCTCGGCCTTGCTGGCCAGCGCGACCTTGGCCTGGACCTCGCCGGTCGAGGGGTGGAACACGTCGGCGAAGCGCCCGCTCTCGCCGCCGACGAGACGGCCGCCGATGAAGTGTCCGATCGTGCGCATGAGCGCCTCCCTGTTGTCGTTATCGATTTGGTTTTGGCGCAGCCTAACAGGATCGCTTGAACGATAAAGCCGGATGCGCTTACAGCCGCTGTGCATCGATGCACAGCGGGTTTGCGATCATGAGCCGGACCGGGCGCAACTGGGACGACCTGCGCTTCTTTCTGGCAGTGGCGCGCACCGGCACCCTGAGCGCCGCGGCAGCGCGGACCGGCACCGAGCACACCACGGTCGGGCGCCGGATCCGCGCCCTGGAGGAGGGGCTCGGCGCCCGCCTGTTCCACCGCAGCAACCTCGGCTACGCGCTCACCGAGGACGGCGCCAACCTGCTGGCCGTGGCCGAGACCATGGAGAGCGCCTTCCTGTCGGCCAGCGCCGCCGCGCAGGCCGGCGCGCAATCCGTGTCCGGCACGGTGCGGATCGGCGCCCCGGACGGGTTCGGCAGCGTGTTCCTGGCCTCGCGGATGCACCGGCTGACCGAGCGCCATCCCGGGCTGGAGGTCGAGATCATGGCGACCGCCCGGATCTTCAGCCTGTCGAAGCGTGAGGCCGACATCGTGATCGGCCTCTCGACCCCGCAGCAGGCCCGGGTGGTGGCGCGCCGGCTCACCGATTACCGGCTGTTCGTCTACGGGGCCGAAGCCTACCTCGCCGCGGCGGCGCCGATCACCGCCGTCTCGGACCTCACGGCGCATCCCTTCGTCGGCTATATCGAGGACATGCTGTTCGCGCGCGAGCTGAACTATCTCGGCGCGCTGGAGCCCGCGGTCTCCGCGCGGCTGCGCTCGACCAACCTGCTGGCCCAGGTCCACGCGACCCTGAACGGCGCCGGCCTGTGCATCCTGCCGGCCTTCATCGCGGCGGCCCATCCCGGGCTGGCGCCGGTCCTGCCCGGGGCGGTGTCGCTGACGCGCTCGTTCCACATGCACATCCACGAGGATCACCGGAAGGCGGCCCATATCCGGGCGGTGGCGGGCTTCATCGCCGGCGAGGTCGAGGCGGCGGGCGCGCTGTTCGCCGGGCCGGCGGTGTAAGCGGCGGCGGTTTCGCGGGCCGGCGCCGTGGCCTAAGATCGGCGGAGACCGGCCGACGAGACAAAGCGCCGGGTGGGAGGATCAACAGATGGTCGCCTCGATCGCCCTGCCCCGGCTGATGCGCATCGGCGCCGGCGCCTCGCGGCTGCTGCCGGAGATCCTGGGCCAGCTCGGCCTGTCGCGCCCCTTCGTGGTCACCGACCCGTATCTGGTCAGCAGCGGCCGCACCGACACATTGCTCGAACGGCTCAACAGCGCAGGCGCCCGCGGAACAATCTTCTCCGAGACCGTGCCGGACCCGACCGTGGCCTCCGTGGAGGCGGCGCTGGCCGCGCTCCAGGCCGGCGAGTTCGACTGCGTGGTCGGCTTCGGCGGCGGCAGCCCGATGGACACCGCCAAGGCGGTGGCGGTTCTCGCCCGCCACGGCGGCCACATGCGCGACTACAAGGCGCCCCGCCTGCAGGACGAGCCCGGCCTGCCGATCGTGGCGATCCCCACCACCGCCGGCACCGGCTCGGAGGCGACCCGCTTCACCATCGTCACCGACGAGGCCTCGGACGAGAAGATGCTCTGCATCGGGCTGGCCTACCTGCCGGTGGCCGCTCTGGTCGATTACGAGCTGACCTTGACCAAGCCCAAGCGGCTCAGTGCCGATACCGGCATCGATGCGCTCACCCACGCGATCGAGGCCTATGTCTCGCGCAAGTCCAACCTGTTCTCGGACGGGCTCGCCCTCCAGGCGATGCACCTGATCGCCCCGAACCTGCGCCGGGTCTGGACCGATCCCAGCGACCGGGCGGCCCGCGAGGCGATGATGCTGGGGGCCACCCAGGCCGGCATCGCCTTCTCGAACGCGTCGGTGGCGCTGGTCCACGGCATGAGCCGGCCGATCGGCGCGCATTTCCACGTGGCGCACGGGCTCTCGAACGCGATGCTGCTGCCGGTGGTCACCGCCTTCTCGGCCCCCGCCGCGGTGGCGCGCTACGCCGCCTGCGCCCGGGCCATGGGCATTCCCGGCGTCGACGGCGACGACCGGGCCGCCGTGAACGCCCTGGTGGCGGAACTCGAAGCCCTCAACGACGATCTCGACGTGCCCGGTCCCCGGGAATACGGGATCGACCCGGCCCGCTGGGAAGCGCTGCTCCCGACCATGGCCGCCCAGGCTTTGGCCTCCGGCTCCCCGGCCAACAACCCGGTCGAGCCGACGGCCGAGGAGATCCAGGCTTTGTATCGGCGGGTCTGGGCGGCGTAACCATCGCCCGTTAAAGGCGCGGGTCCCCTCTCCCCGTGTGGGAGAGGGAGCGCGTAGCGCGCGGCAAAAGCGATGGCCCTTCAACCCCGTGACAGCCGTCGCCTTGCGAGGCGAGCGCTTGTTACTTCGCCGCCGCCGTCAGCGGGCAGCCGCTCTCGGCCGCGGTGGCGTAGGCTTCCTTGCCCGGGATGGTCGCGAGCTGCCGGTAGAGGTCCCAGGGGCCCTTCGACTCGGCCGGCTTCTTGACCTCGAACAGGTACATGTCGTGCACCATGCGTCCGTTCGGCTGGACGATGCCGCCATGGGCGAAGACGTCGTCCACCGGGAGCGCCTTGAGCTTGGCGTTGACCGCCTCGGTCTCGTCGGTGCCCGCGGCCTTCACGGCCTTCAGGTAGGACAGGACCGCCGAGTAGGTGCCGGCCTGGATCATGTTCGGCATGCGGCCGGTGCGCTTCATGTAGCGCTGCCCGAAAGCCCGGGTCTCGTCGTTGGCGTCCCAGTACCAGCCCTCGGTGAGCGTCAGGCCCTGCGCCACCTTGAGCCCGAGCCCGTGCACCTCCGAGAGGGTGAACAGCAGCGCCGCGAGCTTCTGGCCGCCCTCGACGATGCCGTACTCGGCCGCCTGCTTGATCGAGTTGGAGGTGTCGAGGCCGGCATTGGCGAGCCCGATCACCTTGGCCTTCGAGCCCTGCGCCTGGAGCAGGAACGAGGAGAAGTCCTGGTTCGAGAGCGGGTGGCGGACGCTGCCCAGCACCTTGCCGTTATTGGCGAGCACCACGCGGCTGGTATCGGCCTCGAGGGCCGAGCCGAAGGCGTAGTCGGCGGTGAGGAAGTACCAGGTGTCGCCCCCGGCCCGGGTCAGCGCGCCGCCGGTGCCGACCGCGAGCGCCCGCGTGTCGTAGGCCCAGTGGTAGCCGTAGGGCGTGCAGGCCTTGCCGGTGAGGTCGCTGGAAGCCGCCCCGGTGGTGATCGTGATCTTCTTCTTTTCCTTGGACAGGCCCTGGACCGCCAAAGCCACGGAGGAGGTGGTCAGCTCCATGATCGCGTCGACGCCGTCGCGGTCGTACCATTGCCGGGCGATGGCCGAGGCGATGTCGGGCTTGTTCTGGTGGTCGGCCGAGAGGATCTCGATCGGGACGCCGTCGATCTTGCCGCCCATATCCTCCACCGCCATCTTCGCGGCCTCGATGGAGCCCTGGCCGCCGAACTCGGCATAGAGGCCGGACTGGTCGTTGAGCACGCCGATCCGCAGGGCGTTGCCGGAGAAAGCGCCGGACGCGGCACTTTGGGCTGAGGCCGGGCCCGAGCTCAGCACCGTGCCCGCCAGGGCGGTGGCCAGCACCGCACCGCCAATTCGTCTGATCATGTCACTCCCCGGCATGTTTTGCCCGGATGATCCGAGCACCCGATTCTGACGCGGGTTCGGGGGCAGAATATTGCAGGTGCGGATCCTGCGCCACGGCCAGGATTGGGTCGAGATTGAGAGATTGCGCCGGTTGTGACGCGTCCCGGCAAACGCCCCGTTTCCGGACCGTATCCAGCCGGCGCAGTTATAATACCTTAACCATAAGTACACGAATGGCCGCGCAGGGTCTGGTGATGGACGGCAATTCGGCCGTCTCCGGCGCGTGGCGATGCGATGAATCCAGCCCGTCTCGCCGTCCTCGGCATCGCCCTCGCAGCGGGCGGCGGGGCGGCGTTCCTGATGAGCGGTGGCGATCCGCCCCCGCCGCCGCCGGCCCCCAAGGCCGAGCTGCCGCCGCCTCCGATGACCGAGGTGCTGGTGGCCGCCGCCGACATGCCGATGGGCCAGGTCCTGCGGGCCGCCGACCTGCGCTGGCAGCCCTGGCCGGACGGCGCCATGACGGCGGGCTACATCAGCCGCAAGGACAACGCGAAGGCGCTGGACGAGACCGTCGGCGCCTCCGTGCGCTCGGGCTTCCTCGCGGGTGAGCCGATCCGGGCGCAGAAGCTGGTCCGGCCCGACAGCGGCTTCATGGCCGCGATCCTGCCCGCCGGGATGCGCGCGGTCGCCATCGTCACCGACAGCCGCGGCACCAACTCGGCCGGCGGCTTCATCCTGCCCAACGACCGCGTCGACGTGATCCGCACATTCCGGGACGATGCCAATTCCCGCGCCAACAACAGCGAGGTGCAGCTCTCCCAGACCATCCTGACCGACATCCGCGTCCTCGCGATCGGTCAGCTGATCCAGGAGAAGAACGGCACCAACGTCGTCACCGGCGAGACCGCCACGCTCGCCGTCACCCCCGCCCAGGCGGAGACCCTGACGCTCGCCCAGAAGGTCGGCTCGCTGTCGCTCTCGCTGCGCAGCCTCGCGGATGCGGGGCGACCGGTCGAGGCCCAGCCGGTCGATGCCGCGATGGCGCAGATGCCCGAACCCGGATTGACCGTCGTGCGCTTCGGCGTCGCGCGGCAGCAGACGCCGTGATCCCCATGATTGCCCTGCCGCGTTTCCTCCGCCCGGCGCGCGCGCTGGCGCTTCTCACGCTGATCCATGCCGGCCCGCTCCTGGCGCAGGAGCGTCCGGCCCTCGGCCCGGCCCCGGTGCTCACAGTGGGCTCGGCGGAAGCCGCCTCGTCCCGCCGGGTCGAGCTGACCGCGGGCCGTTCGGTGATCGTCGATTTGCCGCGGGACGCCAAGGAGGTGTTCGTCGCCAACCCGGCGGTGGCCAACGCGGTGGTCCGCTCGACCCGCAAGGTGTTCGTGATCGGCATGGCGGACGGCGCCACCTCGATCTTCATCATGGATGCCGAGGGCCGCCAGATCGCCGCCCTCGACGTGACCGTGGCCCGGGACCTCAACCTCGGGACGCTGCGCGAGCTGCTCGGCCAGAGCATCCCGGGCGGCCGCTTCGACGTGCGCTCCTCGGGCGCCTCGGTGCTGCTCTCGGGCTCGGTGAACTCGTCCTCCGACGCCCAGCAGGCGATCGACATCGCCAACGCCTTCGTCGGCCTGGGCGGCGGAGCCGCCGCCACGGGTGCGCCGAGCGGTGGCGTCTCGGCCGGCGCGCGCGGCGCGGTGATCAACAACCTCACGATCCGCAACAAGGATCAGGTGATGCTCCGCGTCACCGTGGTCGAGGTGTCCCGCAACGTGCTCAAGCAGTTCGGGATCAACATGACCGGTAATTGGTCAGCGTTGAATCCGGTCGGCACCCTCGGCCAGCAACTCATCGGAGCCGGAACCGCGTCGGCGACGCAGGTGCCCGCCATGGTGCCGAACGTACTGAGCAACGCCCTGCCCTTCCCAATCAACGGCAACGTCGCTGGAAGCAATCAGATCGCGGCATCCGTCCAAGGGGCCGGCTTCTCGCTGCAGGCGACGCTGAAGGCCTTCGAGCAGGCGGGCGTCTCCCGCATCCTGGCCGAGCCGACGCTGACCGCGATCTCGGGCGAGGCCGCAAAATTTCTGGCCGGCGGCGAGTTTCCGGTGCCGTCCTCGGCCACCTGCGCGGTCGGCGGCGTGTGTACACCCGGGATCACCTTCAAGCCCTACGGTGTGGCTCTGTCGTTCACGCCCGTGGTGCTGGCCGACAACAGAATCTCGATCCGCGTGGCGACCGATGTAACCGAGATCGATCCACAGCAGAGCTTCAACTACACGATCGGCAATTCGACGGTGGCGGTACCCGGCACCCGGGTGCGCCGCTCCGAGACCACGGTCGAGCTGCCCTCCGGCGGCGTGATGATGACCGCCGGCCTGATCCAGCAGACGAACAGACAGGCGATCACCGGCCTGCCCGGCCTGATCAATCTGCCGATCCTCGGCGCGCTGTTCCGGTCCCGGGACTACCAGCGCATGGAGACCGAGCTGATGATCATGTGCACCCCCTACATCGCCCGGGCGATGGAGCCCAAGCAGGTGACCCGGCCCGACGACAACTTCGTCGACGCCACCGACGGGCAGGCGGTGCTGCTCGGGCAGGTCAACCGCCTCTACGGCAAGGTCGGCGCCGCCCCGCTCGGACGCACCTATCGCGGCCGCGTCGGCTTCATCGTCGAGTAGCGCCGCGCTTCCAGGACCGGATCCATGACCCGACGTCACCCGCCCGCCCCATCCCGCCGGCCAGCCAGCCTCCTGGCCGCCTGCGCGCTCGGCCTGCTGGCCGCTGCCTGCAAGGGCGAGCCCGCCACCACGGGCGGCATCGACCTGTCCGATTACCGCGCCCGGCACCCGATCGTCCTGGCCGACGGCACCCGCAGCCTCGACGTGTTCGCCACCGGCCCGGGCCATCTCGACCCGCGCCAGGCCGGCGACATCGACGCCTTCATGCTGGAATACCGCCGCTACGGCCGCGGCGGCATCCTGATGGAGGTGCCCCAGGGTCTGCCGCCCGCCCAGGCCGCCGCCGTGGCGCGCACCGCCGCGGCCGTGAGCCGGCGCGGCGCCGAGGACGGCGTCGGCGCCCGCGAGATCGCACAGTCGCCCTACCCGGTGGCAGCACCGGGCCTGGCCGCGCCGATCCGGCTGAGCTTCCAGCGCATGCAGGCCAAGGTCGCCGACCAGTGCGGGCTCTGGCCCCAGGATCTCGGCACCTCGAACTTCGCCTCCGACTACGGCAACCGGCCGAGCTGGAACCTCGGCTGCGCCACCCAGGCGACCGTAGCCGCCCAGGTGGCCGACCCGGTCGACCTCGTGCGCGGCCGGCCCGAGGGCCGGATCGACACGGTCAAGCGCGTCCGGGACATCGGCCAGTTGCGGGACGGCAAGGATCCGTCAACCACATGGCGGCAAGATGGGACCAACGCCGTCAAGTCCCAGGTCAGCAACTAGGACAGGCGGTGCCACTCCCCCCGTCCCCACCATTCACGCCGCGACCCGAGCACGGACCCGAAAGTGTCGTCATGGCGGACCTGTCCGAGACATCCGAGCGTACGATCGCCCCGGTGCCCCGGATCACGATCCAAGCCTTCTGCGAGACCGGCGAGACCGCCGCGATGATCGAGGGCGCGTCCCTCGACCGGCGCATGCAGAAGGCGCAGGTCAAGGTCCGGATGGGCGGCGGCGGCGCGGCGATCGAGGCCTACCGCCACGCGCCGACGCCCAACGTCATCGTCATCGAGACGCAGGGCGTCCGCTCGAAGCCGGTCGAGTGCCTGGATGCCCTGGCCGAGGTCTGCGACGAGGGCACCCGCGTCCTGGTGATCGGCCACGTCAACGACGTGACCCTGTACCGGCAGCTGATCCAGCGCGGGGTGTCCGACTACCTGATGGCGCCGGTCGCGCCGCTGACCCTGATCGCGGCAATCTCCGACCTGTTCACCGCGCCCGGCGTCAAGCCGGTGGGCCGCACCGTGGCGGTCTACGGGGTCAAGGGCGGCATCGGCGCCTCGACGGTGGCGCATAACTTCGCCTGGTCGGTGGCCCGGAACCAGGGCGTGCAGACGGTGATCGCCGATCTCGACATCGCCTTCGGCACCGCCTCGCTCAACTTCAACCAGGACCCGCCGCAGGGCATCGCCGAGGCGGTGTTCGCGCCCGAGCGCCTGGATTCGGCCCTGGTCGAGCGGCTGCTGTCGAAATGCAGCGACAACCTCAGCCTGCTCTCGGCCCCGGCGAGCCTTGACCGGACCATCGACCTGTCCGAGCCGGCCTTCGATTCCCTGATCGAGTACCTGCGCGCGAGCGTGCCCTGCGTGGTCCTCGACATCCCGCACCAGTGGAGCGCGTGGTCGAAGCGCGTGCTCACCGCGGCCGACGAGATCCTGATCGTCGCCGGTCCCGACCTCGCCTGCCTGCGCAACGCCAAGAACCTGCTCGGGGCGCTCAAGCACGGCCGCCCGAACGACCAGCCGCCCCGGGTCCTGCTCAACGGCGTCGGCATGGCCAAGCGGCCGGAGATCGGCACGGCCGAGTTCGCCAAGGCCCTCGACGCGCCGATCACGGCCACGATCCCGTTCGAGCCGACCCTGTTCGGCACGGCCGCCAATAACGGCCAGATGATCGCCGAGATTCAGGCCGGCTCGAAGGTGGCGGAGCTGTTCAACGACCTGGCGGCGGTCACCCTGGGGCGCCCGGAGACCCGGCGCAGCCGGTCGAGCCTGCTGGAGCCGCTGCTGGCCAAGCTCGCCGGCCGCAAGGCCTCGTGATGCGCGGGACCTTCGCCGGGACGATGCCTCATGCGGGCCGCTGGGATCTGACCCATGTTCGGTAGGCGACAATCCGGAGCCGCCCCGACGGCGCCCGCGCCGGTCCCGCAGATGCGGGCCGCCCTGCCGGCCGCGCCGGTGCTGCGCGACGCCGCGCCGGCACCGAAGCCGCCCAAGCCCGCCGCCCCGGTGGTGGTCGAGAACCTGCGCTCCGAGGATTACTACCGGACCAAGAGCCTGATCTTCGGGGCCCTGATCGAGGCGATCGACCTCACCCAGCTCGCGCGCCTCGACGCCGAGACCGCCCGGGAGGAGATCCGCGACATCGTCACGGAGATCATCGGGCTCAAGAACATCGTCCTGTCGATCGCCGAGCAGGAGGAGCTGCTCGACGACATCTGCAACGACGTGCTGGGCTACGGTCCGCTGGAGCCGCTGCTCGCCCGCGACGACATCGCCGACATCATGGTCAACGGCGCCAACCGGACCTTCATCGAGGTCGACGGCAAAATCCAGCTGACCAATGTCCGCTTCCGCGACAACCAGCAGCTGATGAACATCTGCCAGCGGATCGTCAGCCAGGTCGGGCGACGCGTGGACGACGCCTCGCCGATCTGCGACGCGCGCCTGCCGGACGGCTCCCGCGTCAACGTCATCGCGCCGCCGCTGGCCATCGACGGGCCGGCGCTGACGATCCGCAAGTTCAAGAAGGACAAGCTCACCCTGGAGCAGCTGGTGCGCTTCGGGGCGATCTCCCCCGAGGGTGCCGAGGTCCTGAAGATCATCGGCCAGTCCCGCTGCAACGTCGTCATCTCGGGCGGCACCGGCTCGGGCAAGACCACGCTGCTGAACTGCCTCACCGCCTTCATCGAGCACGACGAGCGGGTCATCACCTGCGAGGACGCGGCCGAGCTGCAGCTCCAGCAGCCGCACGTCGTGCGCCTGGAGACGCGCCCGCCGAACATGGAAGGCCAGGGGCAGGTCACCATGCGCGACCTCGTCAAGAACTGCCTGCGCATGCGGCCCGAGCGGATCATCGTCGGCGAGGTCCGCGGACCCGAGGCCTTCGACCTGCTCCAGGCGATGAATACCGGCCATGACGGCTCGATGGGCACGCTCCACGCCAACAGCCCGCGCGAATGCCTGTCGCGGATCGAGTCGATGATCTCGATGGGCGGCTTCACGCTGCCATCGAAGACCCTGCGCGAGATGATCTGCGGCTCGATCGACGTGGTGATCCAGGCCATGCGCCTGCGCGACGGCTCCCGGCGCATCACCCATATCACCGAGGTGCTGGGCATGGAGGGCGACGTCATCACCACCCAGGACGTGTTCCTCTACGACATCGTCGGCGAGGATCCGAACGGCAAGCTGATCGGGCGCCATCGCTCGACCGGGGTCGGACGGCCGAAATTCTGGGAGCGGGCCCGCTATTACGGCCTGGAGCGCCGCCTCGGCGAGGCGCTCGACGCCGCCGAAATCGTCGACGGGGCGTGACCGTGGCGGATGCGTCCCAGATGCCGCTCGCGGCCGGCCTGATCGGCGTCGCGGTGGCGGCCGTCGCCTATGTGGCGGTGTTGCCGCTGCTGGGCGGCCAGCGCCGGGCGAACCGGCGGCTGAAAGCGATCGGCGTCACGGCCTCCGGGGCGGCGGTGCGCGGCGTCGCGGTCAACCGGCGCGAGCAGGTCGCCAAGACGTTGAGCGAGATCGAGGCGAAGGCCAAGAACGCCAACAAGGCCACGCTGGAGCTGAAGCTCGCCCGCGCCGGCCTGAGCTGGACGACGCGGACCTTCTACACGGTCTCGGGCGGCTGCGGCGCCGTCCTCGGCCTGCTGCTGTTCCTGATCACCGATAGCCCGGTGGCGGCGGCCGGCGCCGCCTTCGCGGGCGGCTTCGGCCTGCCCGCCTGGTTGCTGCGCCACCTGCGCATCCGGCGCATCGCGAAGTTCAACAAGGAACTGCCCAACGCCGTCGACGTGGTGGTGCGCGGTATCCGCACCGGCATCCCGGTGGGGGACTGCTTCCGCATGGTCTCGCGCGAGGCCGAGGAGCCGGTGCGCAGCGAGTTCAGGACGGTGATCGAGACCCAGGCGATGGGCCTCTCGCTGGGCGAGGCCGTCTCGCGCCTGTTCGAGCGGGTGCCGACCGCCGAGGTGAACTTCTTTGCGATCGTGATCAACATCCAGCAGCAATCGGGCGGCAACCTGTCGGAGGCGCTGAACAACCTCTCGGTCGTGCTGCGCGACCGGGCCAAGATGCGCGGCAAGGTCCAGGCGATGAGCATGGAGGCCAAGGCCTCGGCCTCGATCATCGCGTGCCTCCCCTTCGGCGTCGCCGGCATCACCACGCTGACGAGCCCGGATTACATCTCGCTGCTCTGGACGACGGATGTCGGCACGATCGCCCTCGTCGGGGCGGCGATCTGGATGTCGCTCGGCGTCTTCACGATCCGCAAGATGATCGCCTTCGACTTCTGAGCCCGCCCGGATTCGGACCCCGTTCCATGATCGACGCCATTGCGGAGAAGCTGTTCGATCCCCGCTTCATGGGCACGCTGCTGACCGCCATCGCGGCGGCCGCGACCGCCTTCGCGGTGGCGCAGCCCTTCTTCGAATCGGACAAGCTTTCCAAGCGGATGAAGCTCGTCAGCGACGAGCGCGAGCTCATCCGGCGGCGGGAGCGCCAGGCGGACCGGGCCCGGCCGAACGAGCGGGCGACCCTGCGCGTGGCGCCCAAGGCCTACATGAAGTCGATCGTCGACCGGTACCAGCTGCACCGCTGGCTCGGCACCGATACGGCCAAGCGCAAGCTGATGATGGCCGGTTATCGCGGCCAGGGCGCGGAGACCACGTTCCTGTTCTTCCGCTTCGTCGTCCCGGTCGCGTCGGTGATCGGGTCCGCGTTCTACCTGTTCGTGCTGGAGGTGATCGACGCCTCCTACCTGATGCGGATCGGGATGGTGATCGGCGCGGCCTATACCGGCATCAAGGCGCCGGAACTGTTCCTGGTCAACACCGCCAAGAAGCGGCAGGCCGAGATCCGCCGGGCCTGGCCGGACGCCCTCGACCTGACGCTGATCTGCGTCGAATCCGGCATGGCGATCGAGAACGCGTTCCGGAAGGTGAGCACCGAGATCGCCGCCTCCTCGGTGGTGCTGGCCGAGGAGCTCGCCCTCATGACCGCCGAGATGTCGTTCCTGCCCGACCGGCGCCAGGCCTACGAGAATCTCGTCATGCGGACCGGGCTCGAGCCGGTGAAATCGGTGGCGACCGCGCTGATCCAGGCCGAGCGTTACGGCACGCCGATCGGCCAGGCGCTCCGGGTGCTGAGCCAGGAGAGCCGCGACCAGCGCATGAACGAGGCGGAGAAGAAGGCGGCCAGCCTGCCGCCCAAGCTGACCGTGCCGATGATCCTGTTCTTCCTGCCGGTGCTGTTCGTCGTCATCATCACGCCGGCCGTCATCCAGGTCATGCGCACGCAGTGACGGCCGTGCGCGCGACCGGGTTACCGCTCAGCGGATGCGGCCGGGACGGGTCGGCTCGAACACGATCCGGCGGTGGAAGGCGCACCAGCTCTTGCCGTCGGAGACCGGCGCACCGCAGCAGATCGCGCGGTCGTTCGGCTCGCCGATGATGTACTTGCACACGAAAGCCCCGGACTGCGCGAAGGGCACGCGCAGGTCCGCCGACGGCTCCTGGACGCCTTCGGCATCGCCGATCTGAGACATGCGGACGAGTTGATTCATGGCGGTGATCGGCTCAATAAGCAGCTGCACGGTCGGCGCGGGCGCCTCGGCAGTGAGGGAGGGTTGAACGCCCTGCCTTCAGGCGGCGGCCCCGTCTCGCGTGTCCGGGACTTGCGTCTCGCGGAGCGGCATCGGGGGCGACCCGCCCGAGCCGGCCTCGACGGCTGGCGCGGTGAGCGTCATCGTGTTGTCGTAACTGGGGTTACAACGATTGAAAACAAGACCAGCGTGCATTCGCTGCATCGGACCACGGTGCGGGGTGCGTAGCTGGGCACAGAGTCGCGGCTCTTCGGCCTCGATCCGCAGGGCCTGACGAAACCGCCGGAACGCGCCGCCCCAGCCCGCGACCGGGCGTGCAACCGGCCCCTGGCTGTGGTTTGGTGGGCGCTCACGCGAACAGAGCCGGATTGCGGATTATGGCCCACCCGCCCCTCGTGACCCCCGAATGGCTGCACGACCGCCTCGATGCGCCCGACATCGTGGTGCTCGACGCCTCGTGGTACCTGCCGGCCGCCGGTCGCGACCCGGCCGCCGAGTTCCGGGCCGCCCATATCCCCGGGGCGCTGCGTTTCGACCTCGACGCCATGAGCGACACCGAATCGAGCCTGCCGCACATGCTGCCGCGCTCCGACGTGTTCGCCTCGCGGATGCGGGCTTTGGGCATCGGCGACGGCATGCAGATCGTCGTCTATGACGGCCAGGGCCTGTTCTCGGCCCCCCGGGTCTGGTGGATGCTCAAGACCTTCGGGGTCCGCGACGCGCTGGTGCTGGATGGCGGCCTGCCCGCCTGGATCGCCGCCGGCTACCCGACCGAGGACGGGGACCCCGCCCCGCGCGAGCGGCGCCACTTCACCGCCCGCCTCGACCACGGCGCCGTGGCGGACGCCAACGACGTCGCCCGGGCCCTGGAGACCGGCTCGGCCCAGGTGGTCGATGCCCGCTCGGCCACCCGCTTCCGCGGCGAGGAGCCGGAGCCGCGCCCGGGCGTGCGGCCGGGGCACATGCCGGGCGCGCACAACCTGCATTACGCGTCCCTTCAGCGCGACGGCCGCCTGAAGAGTCCGGAGGAGCTGGAGCGTCTGTTCGCGGAGACCGGCATCGATCCCGACCGGCCGGTGGTGACCACCTGCGGCTCGGGCGTGACCGCGGCGATCATCGCCCTGGCGCTGGAGACGATGGGCCGGCCGGCCCGCGGCCTCTACGACGGGTCGTGGTCGGAATGGGGTGCCGACACGGCGCGCCCGGTCGCGACGGGCGCTTGAGCGTGCATGTCAGGGCTCTGCCCTGACGACCCGCCAAAGGGCATGGCCCTTTGGAAACCCTCAACTCAGGCGGTGCGCATCGAGCGGCGCTTGTCGGCGGCGCTCCACTGCATCAGCCCGACCATCACCGCGATGGTGCCGACATAGACCAGCCCCTGCAGGGCCGTCGGCCGGTCGGTGTAGCCGACCAGCGCGTGCAACACCCGGCCCGGCCAGGAATTCTCGGCGATCACCCCGGAGCTGTTCCACAGGGTCTGGCCGAGGATATCGACGACGCCGGCATTGGACAGGAACTGGGCGGCCTGCGAGGCCAATCCCGCGGCGAGGAAGATGATCAGCGCGCTGGTGATCGAGAACACATACCGGCTCGGGATCGCGGCCAGGCCGAAATAGGTCACGGCCGAGAGGAGGATGCCCGCCCCGATGCCCGCGAAGGCGCCGAACTGGATATCCGCGCCCGAAGTGCCCGACGCCACGAGACCGTAGAGGAACAGCACTAGCTCCGCGCCCTCGCGCAGGATCGCGGCGCCGACCACAATCGAGAGGGCGGCGGCCTCGCGCTCGCCCGAGCGCACGGCCTCGCCCGTCGCCCGCAATTCGCCCGCGAGCTCCTTCCCGTGCTTGCTCATCCAGGTGTTGTGCCAGATCAGCAGCAGCACCGCGACGATCAGCACGGCGGCGTTCAGGATGTCCTGACCGCTGCCCTCGAACGCGTCGGAGATCGATTCCGCGAACAGGGCCACGAGGCCGGCCCCGGCGAGGCCGCCGGCGACGCCGAGCAGGACCCAGCGCATCCGGCCCGGGATGCCTCGGGTGGCGGCCAGCACGATCGAGATGATCAGGCCCGCCTCGATGACTTCGCGGAAGGCGATGATGAAGGCGCCGATCATGGCGTTCTCCTCAGTTGAACGCGGACCGCGCTACCAGACCCAGAACAGGAGCACCCAGTTGGCGACCGAGAGGGTCACCGCCGAGGCGATGCAGGCCGTGGCTGCGGCCCGCTGCAGGCCGCCCGCCGCCAGGCCGGCGACGCGCCACCCGAGCCACACGCTCCACAGGCCGGAGCCGATCAGCATGGCGGCGCGGATCTCCGACACGTACGGGATGTGGATGCCGTCGCCGCGCAGGAACGTGACCGTCAGGGCCGAGAGGCCCAGGAAGACGCCGCAGCCCGCCACCGGGATCAGCGTCTGCGTGAGGTGGTGGAAGCGCGAGAGCGACCAGCCGCCGAGCGCCACGGTCGCCAGCGCCACGATCCCCGACAGGGCGAGCCCCAGGATCACGGTCGCGGCGCCGATGTAGGCCAGCAGCAACCCGCCGTCGAGCAGGGTCATCACGTCGCTGTGGTCGGGATAGTTCGTCAGCACGAACCACGGCGCGGACATCTCCAGCGGCCAGGTGATCCCGTGCTCGATCAGCCAGGTGGCGGCGACCTGCTTGGCCTCGACGAACCAGGGGCTCGACGACCACTGGAACGCGCCCACCGCCAGGGCCAGCATGCCGAACAGGATCAGCACGGTCTGTTCCAGGCTCGGCTCCTGGCCGGCGACGTGGACGATCTCGTGGTTGGGCGAGCGCAACGCGAGGCGCACCGCGCCGCGATGGCCGCTGCAGCGCCCGCACATGTGGCAGGAGCCGGAGCCGCGCATCGCCTTCACCGGCACCAGGGGGGCGCAGTTGAAATGCTCGGTTCCCTGCACGGGCTTGGGCGAGGCCGCCCAGGCCGCGCGATCGACCTGGAAGCTGATCGGCGCGAGCTTCGAGAGCACCGCGAACACGCCGTTGACCGGGCAGAGATAGCGGCACCAGACCCGCTTGTTGCGCCCGTAGAGCAGGCCGACGACGATCGCCGCAAGCGTCGAGCCGCCGAGCACGGCCAGCACCGGCTTCGGATAGCCGTAGACGCTGGTCATCTGGCCGTAGACCGTGGTGCCGGCAAACGCCAGGAACGGCCAGCCCTGCCAGGTGATCCAGCGCGGTATGGCGTAGCCGCGGCTCCAGCGGCTGGCGAACTCGCTGAGCGCCCCCTCGGGGCAGAGCACGCCGCACCAGGCCCGGCCGACCAGCACCATGCTCAGGAGCACGAAGGGCCACCAGATGCCCCAGAACGCGAATTGCGCGGCGAGCGTCAGGTTGGTCCAGATATGCGCGGTGTTGTCGGGCAGCGGCAGCAGCGCGGGCACGATCACCAACACGCCGTAGATTCCGACGATCACCCATTGCACGGCGCGGATCATCCAGCCGTGCAGCCGAAGCCAGTCGCCGAAGCGGGCGAGCCGCTCGTCGATCATGTCCCGGCGCGAGGGCGCCTCGGCGAGGAAGGTCTGGGACGCCACCGTCAGGACGCGCTCACTTGGCCACCAGGGTGGCTTTCGCCTCGGGATGGAAATCGTCGAACACCTGGTAGGTGCCGGGATCGAGGGTGCGGAACACGATCGCCGAGGTCGAGCCCGCCGCCAGCGCCTTCTCGCGCTTGAGTTCCGTGCTCTCGAACTCTACCGGCGACTGCCCGGTATTCGAGATCTCCAGCTTGAACCGCGTGTTGGCGGGCACTTCGATGACCGCCGGCAGGATCACGCCGTCGCGCATCTCGACCTTGATGACCGGCATGTCGTCCGCACGCGCGGAGGTCGCCGCCCAGGAGGCGACGAGGAGAGCGGCGGCGGCGAGCCGGAGGGGGTGCAACGAGCGTGACACGGATATCCCTTCGGTTCAGTAGGCGCCCTTCTTGCCGACGCCGGCGAAGGTGAAATCCTGGGTCACGTCGAAGGGCTCGAACCACGGGCCGACCCCGGTCTCCTTGTCGACGTGGCGGCCGAAATGGCTGTCCTTGCCGGGCGGTGCGACCGTGACCTTCAGGCGGTAGCGGCCGGGGCCGAACAGCTTGACGTTGTCGCCGTAATGCGGGCCGTCATTGGCGACCATCGGCATCAGCATGCCCGAGACTTTCTGGTCCGTCGGCTTGTCGCCGTCGAGCTTCACCGCCTCGAAACGGACCTCGAGCGCGGGCACCCAATCGCCTTCCGCGAAGCCGTTCCGGTTGTCCTTGGCGGCGCGGACATCCGTCTCGAGATGCAGGTCCGACTGCGCGGCCTCGCGCATCATGCCGGGCGGGTCCATCTCGATCGGCTGGAGGTACACGGCCGCGACCTCCAGGCCGTTCTTGGTCACGTGCGGACCGATCGGCACCTCCTTGGCGGAGGCGGCACCCGCGGTCGCGAGTAGGGCAGCCGCGGCGAGGCCGCGGAGAATCGGGAAGAGAGTCGAAGCGCGCATGGCGTCGCACATAACGCTCTCGGCAGAAGTTTCAAAGAGGCAACCCGCCGCCGATCAAATCATAACAATTCTAAACTAATACCTCTACAGCCTTCGCGAATGGTAGTTCTTGGTCTTTACCTGCCACATTGCCGAGTTGTGGTGTGCGGGCCGAAGTTATTCCGCCCGCTGTGGCCGGGCGTATCTTGACCGGTGGAGGGATGTAGGGATCGTCACGTCGTTGCCATGCGAGCCGACGACAAGGTCGCACAGGACGAGAAAACGGTGCGGTCTGTGTTCGAGACGATCCGGAACGGCTTGCGCGTCCGCAATTCCCATTATAGCAAGTGCTATATCTTTTCCGCGAGTCCGATGCCCCTCCGTTTCGCGCCCCTCCTCCGCGCCACAGCCCTCGTCCTGGCCGCGCCCCTGATCCCGTCCGTTCCCGCGACGGCCGCCGACCCTGCGGCGCGTCGCCCCGCGACGGACATCCCCGCCTATACCGACTGGTCGGGGGGCTTCATCGGCCTCGAGGGCAGCGCCAGCGGCTCCTACGGCGCCTATAATTTCGGCCCGACGGCGATCGGCGGCCGCGCGGTCCCGTCGTTCAAGAGCGGCGATTCGACCGGCCGCAGCGACCAGGGAAGCAACGCCACCACGGCGGTCGGGGGCGTGTTCGGCGGCTGGAACTGGCAGGCCGGCCCCTGGGTCTACGGCGTCGAGGCCTCCCTCGACGCGGCGAACCTGAAGCGGCCCGTGCCCTCGACCATCGCGGGCTTCGGCTACGCGGAGGTCGACCCGGCCTTCAACATCGTGCGCGCCAAGACCGACCTGTACGGCACCCTCCGGGCCCGGATCGGCTACAGCTTCGACCGGTACCTGGTCTACGGGGCCTTCGGGCTCGCGGGCGCCAATGCCCGCTTCCTGGCGAACTATCCGGATCTCGACGCCGGCGGCCAGAACACGGCACGGCGCGAGATCGGCTATCTCGGGTTCACCCTCGGCGCGGGCATCCAGTACGCCATCAGCGATTCGCTCGCGCTCGGGATCGACTACCGCTACATCGATCTCGGCGGCAGCCGGCGCTTCTCGCTGGGCAGCGTGCCCGGGGACAATGGCGGCCCGGTCACGTCCCGGGCGAGCTTCACCTCGAACCAGCTGTTCGCGCGGCTGATGTGGTTCCCGAACGGCCTGAAGGTGCCGGCCGATCCGGACGAGACCGCCCCGCACGATCCCGACAACGGCGATACCGGGCGCTTCTCGCTGCACGGGCAGACGACGCTGATCGCCCAGGGGGTGCCGGGCTTCCGCTCGCCCTACGAGGGGGCGCAGAGCCTGATCCCGCACCAGGCCCGGCAGACCACCACGGCCACGATCTTCCTCGGGCTCAAGCTCACCGACAGCACCGAGCTGTACTACAATCCCGAATTCAGCCAGGGCTTCGGCCTGTCGCGGACTTTGGGTGTCGCGGGCTTCGTCAACGGCGAAGCGCAGAAGGCCGGCGCCCCGTTCCCGAAGCTGCGCTCGAACCGCTACTACGTGAAGCAGACGATCGGGCTCGGCGGCGAGACCGTGGAGGTGCCGGACGGGCCGAACCAGGTCGCCACCCGGTACGACGCGGAACGGATCACCCTGATCGCCGGCAAGTTCGCGCTGGGCGACTTCTTCGACGGCAACGTCTACGCCCACGACCCGCGGGTCGACTTCTTCAACTGGTCGCTCTGGGGCGCCTCGGCCTGGGATTTCCCGGCCAACCTCCCGGGCTTCACCCAGGGCGTCTACGCCGAATACAACCGGCCGGACTTCGCGATCCGCGCCGCCTACACGCAGGTGCCCAAGGAGCCGTCGAGCGACGTGCTCGACCCGCGGGTGTTCCGGCGCGCCGGCCTGAACGCCGAGTTCGAGGAGCGCCACATCCTCCCGTGGCTGGAGCAGCCCGGCAAGATCCGCATCGGCCTGTTCTCGAATGTCGGGGTCTCGGCCAACAACCGGCAGCTCGTCACCCTCACGCAGCTCGGCCTGTTCGACAACGGCGGCGACGCCGCTCTCGCGACCCGCAAGCCGCGCCGCAAGACCGGCGGCTACATCAACCTGGAGCAGGCGCTGACCCCCGAGCTCGGCCTGTTCGCCCGGGCCAGCCTGAACGACGGGCGCACGGAGAACATCTCCTTCACCGATATCGACCAGAGCTTCTCCGGGGGCCTGTCGCTGAAGGGCAAGGCCTGGGACCGCCCGGACGACACGATCGGCCTCGGCGCGGCGATGAACCGGCTCTCGCCCTCGCACCGCGCCGCCTTCGCGGCCGGCTATTACGGCCTGCTGATCGGCGACGGGCGGCTCAATTACGGCAGCGAGCGGGCCGTGGAGACCTACTACGCCCTGAACCTCACGAAGTTCTTGACCCTGACCTTCGATTACCAGTTCGTGGCCAATCCCGGCTACAACCGCGACCGCGGGCCGGCGCATTTCTTCGCGTCGCGGCTGCACGCGGATTTCTGATCGGCCCGAGCGGTCCGGCAGGTCGATCCTGAGCGAGGGCGTCAGCGCCCGTCGTCGGGATAGGCGGTGACGAGGCGGGCACCACGCTCGCCCGTTGGGACGATCCATACCGTCAGGATGCAGGGGTCACGGCCGTCCGGCGTCCGGACACGACAGCGGACGGTGTATTTCACACCCCAGCGGCTGTGTTCCGTATCGGCAACGGGATTGCGGTCCGGATGAGCGATGAAGGCCGCCGTGATGACGTCCGGACGGTCGAGCGAGAAGCCGAAGGCCTGAAAGAACGCTGCCTTGGACCCGCCCACCGGGTGATCCGGCCGGAGCAGGTAGTCGGTCAGCTTGCTGGGCGGAACGCTACGGGGCGGAACGGTGACGGTCACGCAGCCGAAACCCGGGACAGGCTCGGCGCAGGAACCGTTGCCACGGCGTGGAAGGGGTCGACGAATTCCACCTCATAGGCCTCGCCGTCGCCGTGGACGAACACGACCGCACCCCGGGCACCGACCGGCAGCTTGCGTCCATCCTTCAGAGTCAGGTCGTGGGATAGAGCGACCATGCTGTGCTCGGGGATCACGGTCGATGCACCGGCATCCAGCATGCGCCGCAGATTTTCGACGAACACGGCGGAGAACACGCGCTCATCGATGGCTTTGCGCAGGAGCCGCAGCAGATCGTCCTCCGGCAGATCCAGGGGCCGCGCCTGAAAGCGACCGTCCTTCCACCAGGAGAAGCGTATCTCGTCGGCCCCGGTGGCCCTGATCCTCAGACGCTCGATGCGAGCGCCGCCCTCGTCCGCGCTGGCGATTTCATCGGCGTATCTCGTCGAGCGCATTGGCCGCTCCCTCACATAACCGCAGGATACACGATGGCTCCGTCGAGCGTGCAGGCCGCGAGGACGCGCGCTTACGGCTCGGCCTCGATCGCCGTCGCCCCGAAAATCTCCTCGAAGGCGGCGCGCAGCTGTATGTCGACCTCCGCCAGGCTCACCGGCAGGCCGAGATCGACCAGGCTCGTCACCCCGTGCTCGCGCACGCCGCAGGGCACGATGCCGGCGAAATGCGACAGGTCGGGCTCGACGTTTAGGCTGATCCCGTGGAAGCTGACCCAGCGGCGCACCCGGATGCCGATGGCGGCGATCTTGTCCTCCACCCCGGGCCCCTTCTCGGGGCGGCGCACCCAGACGCCGACCCGGTCCTCCCGGCGCTCGGCCCGGACGTTGAAGGCCGCCAGCGTCTCGATCAGCCAGCCTTCGAGGCTCGCCACATAGGCGCGCAGGTCCCGGCTCCGGCGGTCGAGGTCCAGCATCACGTAGGCGACCCGCTGGCCCGGGCCGTGATAGGTGTACTGGCCGCCCCGGCCGGTGGCGTGGACCGGGAAGCGATCGGGGGCCACGAGGTCCTCGGGCTTCGCCGAGGTGCCGGCCGTGTAGAGCGGTGGATGCTCGAGCAGCCAGACGCATTCGGGTGCCGCGCCCCGTGCGATCCGCTCCACGCGCGCCTCCATCCAGGCCACCGCCTCCGCGTAGCCCACGGGCGCGTCGCTCACGCGCCAGCCCACCGGACCGGCGGCCGGATCCGAGCCGGGCCGCTTCGGAAAGGCGTGGGGCGAGACCGTGAGGCGGGGCGCGTTTACCAAGGGTTCACCATCCTGCGTCGATGGTCGAAGCCTTCAACATCCGCGGCCGGCGGTGGCAAGGTTTTGCGTGCTCCGGGTCGGCTGCGAGACGGGATGGGCAAGCGGTGGCGGTCTTCGAGACCCTGAAGGTCGATCTGACGGTGGTGCTCGGCCGGGCACGGATGCCGCTGCACATGCTGCTGCGCATGGGCCGCGGCGCTGTGATCGAGCTGGAGGCTAGCGACAGCGACATGGTCGAGATCCTGGCCAACGATCACCCGATCGCCCGCGGGCAGATCGTCGTGACCGGCGACCGCATCTCCGTCGAGGTGACGGAACTGATCCGCAAGGCGGCGGCGATCGTCGAGCCCGGCACCACCATCGGCGACAGCGCGACGCCTTTCCTGGACGACGACTACGCTTCCGTTTGAGCGGGAGCGTCTCAACGCCGCTCTGCGCCCAGCGTTTTCAGGATCACGGGTGCGATCGCGGCTGCCAGCCGACGGTGATCAGCGAGCGAAAGGTGCAGGCCATCGGCACCGTGGGCTGCTCCACCGATCGCATGTCCGGCATCGAAGCTCGGAATCTTGGCCTCACGTGCTGCGCGCTCAAAAGCTTCGGCAAAATGCCGGGATTTTTCCTGCGCGCCGTCATAGCGCTCGCTCCAGCTCTGGATTGGGATCGTCGTTACCTGGACTGGTGATACCAAGAGGACCTCCGGCGCCGGATAAGCGTTTCCAATACCTCCCGACGATGCCCTCACTTGGCGTGCCAGCCCGACTGCGGCGTCGGCAATCTGCTGCGGCGACCGTTGATACCGGGTCTGGAGATCGTTCGTACCGAGCATGATCACGGCGAGGTCGAGGGGCATGTTGGCCGCGATCGCGGTGGGCAGGTGCTTGGACCCGTTCACCGTGTCGGGCCGAATGATGCTGTCGGGCCAAGCCTCACCGTCGAGATCTGTCGTCCGAAGGTTGAGGCCGTCCTCCAGCACCTCGTAACTCTCGCCGAGCGCCTTCTGTAATAAAGCTGTCCATCGCTGATTGCGCCCATAGCGGCGAGCAGGCTGACCATCGGGGCTCGCGACGTAACCCCACGTATTGCTGTCGCCGTATATTAAGATGCGGCGTGGATCAGCTTGCGCGGATGCATCGACAAAAGCTCCAAAAACGAGAGTGCTCATTGCGAACATTGCACGCCATTTCATCCGGAAGCCTTTTTGCAGGAATCGCTACATAAATCAGTACGGCTTGCCTCACCGCTGTCAACAAATTATTGCAGTGGTCGCTATGGAAATCGGAAAGCCGCTGGGCCGGAAAATGCGCGGCCGGCCACGCCAGTTTGATCGGCAGGAGGCCCTGGAAACCGCCTTGGCTCTTTTTCAAGTGCGCGGCTACGAGGGGACATCAATCGCCGATTTGACGGATGCGATCGGTGTTTCTGCGACCAGCCTGTACGGTGCGTTCCAAAGCAAGGAAGCGCTGTTCGAGGAGGCGGTCGCCCTGTACCAGCAACGTGACGGCGCGTTCGCTGCAGCTGCGCTCGAACGACCCGGAACCACGCATGAGGCGATCCGCAATCTGCTGGGGGAAGCGGCGAAGCGCTATGCCATCAACGGCCAGCCGGGAGGCTGCTTCATAGCGCTGGGTCTGTTGAGCTGTGGGCCGGACCATCAGGCGATCGCGCAACGCATGACCGCTCGGCGGATCGCGGCGCGAGACGCAATTAAAGCGCGTCTCGATCGCGGGATAAGCCAGGGCGAATTGCCGGCAACGACCGATACAGCGGCGCTCGCCGCGTTCTACGCCGCTACCCTTCAGGGCTTGTCGGTGCAGGCTCGAGACGGAGCATCCGAACGGGACTTGCGGGCCATCGCAGACCTTGCTCTCATTCCTCTCCAAACCTGATCCAGAACGGCAAGGCCGCCAACCGGCCCGATAATCTCGACATTGAGAGCCGCCCGTTTGAGCGGGGCGCTTGTCGGCGGCGGATCGATCTGTTATCCGCTGCGCCGCCCGACATGACGACGACCCGAGGGGTTTCCCGGAGGTCGCAGCGTGCGGGCGAACGGGCGGATCTTCGCGTCCGATGCGGCCATGGCGGAATTGGTAGACGCGCTAGCTTGAGGTGCTAGTCCCGCGAGGGGTGGAGGTTCGAGTCCTCTTGGCCGCACCACACGTTCGATGTGGTGCTCTTCCTCAGAAACGGATCGTTGGGCGTGAGGCCCCGATCATCGGTTCGGGAAGGAATCTTCTCTCGATCACACGACATGGAGCCCGGCAGGGCAGCCCCCGAAAGCCGGGGCGGTCAATCCTTGCGGGTGAACAGGGCTTCGAACAGAGCCTCCGATCGGCGCAAGCCCTCCTCGGTCAGCACCACGGACTTGGCCCGGCCGACCGGATCGCCGATCAGCCCCTTCGCGTGAAGGCGGCCCAGCGTCGCCCAGTCGAACCCTTTCCAGGCCCGGCTCTCGCCGTGGAGCGTCAGCCACAGAAGGGCGAGCACCGCCTCGTCAATGCGCTCTTCGTCGATCTGCATCATCGGATATGAGCATCGCGCGCCTGCATCGCCGCCAGCTTGAAGCGCAGGTGGCGAGCCGTGCAAGTTTCACGGCCCGAGATATCCACATCCGAACAACACGGTCGTTGAGATGAGCTTTTCATCCAGAATGCGGATGTCGCGTCGATAGAAACATGGGCCGCAAGCCGACTTAGACCGGGATGATACGCGGGCGCACCGGTTGTATCCCTCAGCCGCCTATCGATAAACTCGGCGGATGAGGTCCCAGAGCCCGATTCGCATGTCCAGCGGCACCACGCCCGCCGAACTGACCTGGCGCGGCCTCCTGCTCGGCGGCGCGCTGACGCTGCTCTTCACCGCCGCCAACGTCTATCTCGGACTCAAGGTCGGCCTCACCTTCGCGACATCGATCCCGGCCGCGGTGATCTCCATGGCGGTGCTGCGGCACCTGCCCGGCGCCACGGTGCTGGAGAACAACATCGTGCAGACCGTCGCGTCGGCGGCGGGCACGCTCTCGGCGATCATCTTCGTGCTGCCCGGCCTGGTGATGATCGGCTGGTGGCACGGCTTCCCCTGGCTCACCACCGCGGGGATCACCGCGACGGGCGGGATCCTGGGCGTGATGTTCTCCGTGCCCCTGCGCCGCGCCCTCGTGGTCGATTCGGACCTGCCCTATCCGGAGGGGCGCGCCGCCGCCGAGGTGCTGGCGCTCGGCACGCAGGGCGCAGCGGGACAGGCCGACAGCGCGCTGGGCCTGCGCATCCTCATCTGGAACAGCCTGGCCTCGGCCGGCTTCGCGATCCTGGCCCAGACCCGGCTGGTGCTCGACAGCGCCGCGACCTGGTTCCGCGTCGGCGCCGGCGCGACCGGCATCGCCGGCAACCTGTCCTTCGCGCTGCTCGGCGTCGGCCATCTGGTCGGCCTGTCGGTGGGCGCCGCCATGGCGCTCGGGCTGGTGATCGCCTGGGTCGTGCTGGCCCCGATCCTGACCGCGCAGCAGCCGATGCCGGACGTGTCGGTCGAGGCCTGGGTCGGCGCCGTGTTCCGACAGGAGGTGCGGTTCTTCGGGGCCGGCGTGATGGGCGTCGCGGCGATCTGGACGCTGATCCGGATCGCCCGCCCGGTGCTGGGCGGCATCCGCTCGGCCCTCGCGGCCGGGCGGGCGCGTCAGGCCGGCGCGACGCTCGTGCTGGAGGAGCGCGACCTGCCGGTGACGGTGGTCCTCCTGGTCTCGGTGAGCCTGCTCCTGCCGATCGGCTGGCTTCTGT
Source organism: Methylobacterium brachiatum (assembly GCF_900113845.1). NCBI lineage: Bacteria > Pseudomonadati > Pseudomonadota > Alphaproteobacteria > Hyphomicrobiales > Methylobacteriaceae > Methylobacterium > Methylobacterium brachiatum. Next base: position 43,198 of record NZ_FOQW01000023.1, read on the forward strand.
GGGACGTCCTCGCCGGCACGAGCCTGGAGCGTCACGGCGTGTTGCTGGTCGCGGGCGGCCTGCTGTTCGTCGGGGTGATCGGGCTCGTGGTGGCCGCGGTGACCGGCTACATGGCCGGGCTGATCGGCGCCTCCAACTCGCCCGTGTCGGGCATCGGCATCCTGGCCGCCCTGGCGAGTTCGGCGATGCTGCTGGGGCTGCTCGGCCGCGACGCGGATGCGCAGAGCAGCGGGGCGCTCGTCGCCTACGTGCTGACCGTCACCGGCATCGTGTTCAGCATCTGCACCATCGCGAACGACAACCTGCAGGACCTCAAGACCGGCCAGCTCGTCGGGGCGACCCCGTGGAAGCAGCAGACGGCCCTGATCGTCGGTGTGGTGTTCGGCTCGGCGATCATCCCGCCGGTGCTGAACGTGCTGGCGACGAGCTTCGGCTTCGTCGGGACGCCCGGGGCCGGCCCGAACGCCCTGGCCGCCCCGCAGGCGGGCCTGATCTCGACCCTCGCCAAGGGCGTGCTCTCGGGCGAGGGCAACTGGCGCATGCTGGGCTGGGGCGCCGCCGCGGGCGTGGGGCTGGTCGCCCTGGACGAGACCCTCGGCCGGCTGAAGCGCCTGCGAATCCCGCCGCTGGCCGCCGCCTTCGGGATCTACCTGCCCATGAAGCTGATCGCGCCCCTGGTGGCCGGCGCATTGATCGGCACGGTCTACGAGCGCTGGGCGCGCCGCCAGGCCGACCCGGAGCGTGCGATCCGGCTGGGCACCCTTACGGCCACGGGGCTGATCGTCGGCGAGAGCCTCTGGGGCGTCGCCTTCGCGCTGATCGTCTACGTCTCGGGCGACGATGCCGCCCTGGCACTGGTCGGCGACGGCTTCGGCGGCCCGGCGCTGATCGGCGGTCTGGTCCTGTTCGCCGGCCTGACGGCGGGTCTCTACCGACAGACGCGGCGGTTGGCCGTAGAGGGCCGACGCGAGGAACAATCGGGTCGCTGATCGCGCGCGAATCGATACGTGAGGCCGCGCCGAGCCGTGCACCCACGCGATCGGTGCCATGTCATCCGGGTCACAGCCATGCATTGACTTCGCAGCCGCACACCCGCATATCGGCGAAGCAGCGTCAGCGGCCGTCATGGCCCGCTTGAGGGGGCTGCGTGACGGATCGGGCGCCTTCCGGCGTGATCCGGCCCCCCTCTTCATAACGTGCATGCACCCGGGCCGCCCCATCACGCGGGCTGCCCCCTGCCAACGGACCGACCTGAATTCCGCGCTGCTCGCAAACGACGCGAAGCGCCCGGCCGGCCCTGCTGCATCGGATATCTCTTTGACCCAATTCACCGATTTCGGCCTTGCCCAGCCCGTGCTCCGGGCGCTCGGCGAGGCTGGTTACGTCACGCCGACCCCGATCCAGGCCCAGGCGATCCCGCCGGCCATGGAAGGCCGCGACCTCTGCGGCATCGCCCAGACCGGCACCGGCAAGACCGCGGCCTTCGCGCTGCCGATCCTGCACCGCCTCTCGCTCTCCGACCGCCGGGCCCCGCGCCGCGGCTGCCGGGTGCTGGTGCTGTCGCCGACCCGCGAGCTCGCCAACCAGATCGCCGAGTCCTTCGCGGATTACGGTCGGCACCTGTCCTACACCACCACGGTGGTGTTCGGCGGCGTCACGATCAGCCGTCAGGAGCGGGCCCTGGCCCCCGGCGTCGACATCCTGGTCGCCACCCCGGGCCGGCTCATCGACCTGATCGAGCGCCGCTCGCTGACCCTCGAAGGCGTCGAGATCCTCGTCCTCGACGAGGCCGACCAGATGCTGGATCTCGGCTTCATCCACGCCCTCAAGCGCATCGTGAAGATGCTGCCGGACCAGCGCCAGAGCCTGTTCTTCTCGGCGACCATGCCGAAGAACATCGCCGGCCTCGCCAGCCAGTACCTGAAGGATCCCGTGCAGGTCGCCGTGACCCCGGTGGCCACCACGGCCGAGCGCGTCGAGCAGAAGGTCATCTTCGCCCATACCGGCGCGAAGCAGGCGCTGCTCGCCCATATCCTGCGGGATCCGGCCATCGACCGCGTCCTGGTCTTCACTCGCACCAAGCACGGGGCGGACCGGGTCGTGCGCGGCCTCGACAAGGTTGGGATCGCCGGCGCCGCGATCCACGGCAACAAGAGCCAGCCGCAGCGCGAGCGGGCGCTCCAGGCCTTCCGCGACGGCGATTGCCGGGTGCTGGTGGCCACCGACATCGCCGCCCGCGGCATCGATGTCGACGGCGTCAGCCACGTGGTCAATTTCGACCTGCCGAACGTGCCGGAGAGCTACGTCCACCGCATCGGCCGCACCGCGCGCGCCGGGGCGACCGGTCTGGCGATCTCGTTCTGCAACGACGAGGAGCGGGCCTACCTGCGCGACATCGAGCGGCTGACCCGCCAGAGCGTGCCGGTGGCGGGCTTCCCCGAGGGCTTCACGCCCCCGTCGCGTCAGGAAGCGGCTGACATCGCCCGCGAGGAGGAGCGCCGGCCCGAGCGCCAGCAGCAGCGTCCCGCCGGTGGCCGTCCCGGCCAGCGCTCCCGCCCGCAGCAGGGCCGTCCCCAGCAGGGACGCCCGGAAGGCGGCCGCGGCTTCGGCGGCGGCCAGGGCCAGGGTGCCCCGCGCCAGGGCCGTCCGCAGGACGGTCGCGGTGACGGTCGCGGCCCCGCCCCCCAGGGCCGCGAGGCCCGGTCGGACCGGCCCGCCCGTCCGCAGGGCGAGCGTCCGGCCCAGCAGCAGGCGCGCCCGGCCCGCGACAGCCGCCCCCAGCGGGCTGATGCCCGCCCGCGCAGCGCCGGCGGCGCCGGCGAGGGCCGCAACATCGGCTGGCTGGAGCGGTCGCCCCGGTCCTGAGGACAGCAGGGCGCTGCCCTGCCCCCGCAAAAGGTCCCGGACCTTTTGAAACCAGGGTTTTTCTGAGAACCTAAAAAAGCCGCCCCGGGAGGAGACTTCCGGGGCGGCTTCTTTTTTGGACGCGGCATCCCATCTCACCGGACGGTCAGACAGGAGCCTGTCCCATGCGGTTCGAACTCTATCGGGATGCCAAGGGCGAGTGGCGCTGGCGCCTGCGGGCGCAAAACGGCGAGGTGATCGCGGATTCCGGGGAGGGCTACCTCCGTCGCGAGGATTGCGAGCACGGCATCGCCCTCGTCCGCCAGAGCGCGGAGGCGCGCCTCGTCGATATGACCACCCAGATCGCCTGAGCACCCGCGCGGTTGAGGATCTAAGCTCTTGATGCAGCGCGACGAAGTCCGGTGGGCCGCCAGGCCGGCCGGTGGCCGCTGCCGAAAATAAACCCTTTCGCCTATCCGTAGCGGTTACGCTGCAACGCTTGCCATCGCCCGTGCGTTGCAGCGTTTCGGACCGCCGGGAGGTTGCTCGTGCCTCGCGGTCCGTCGTCCAAGACGTGATCACGCGAAGGGAGTCGAGACCGTGCTGAGGAAATTCCTGCTCGCGGCCCTGCTGGTGCTGGGCTTCGCGGCTGCTGCGCCCCATGGCGCGTCGGCCGCGCCGGTCGGCCCGGGCATCGCCCTGCCGGCCGATGCCGCGCCGGCCGTGGCCCAGAAGGCCCAGTACTACTACCGCCGTCGGTTCTATGGCCCGCGGCCGTTCTACCGCCGCCCCTACTACCGCCGCCGGTTCTACTACGGCCCGCGGCCGTTCTACCGCCGTCCGTATTACCGCCGTCGGTTCTTCTACTAAGCTCATCCCGATCCTGACCGGCCCGGCGGCTCACACGAGGCGCCGGGCTTTTTCATGCCCTGATTCGGGATGCGCGGCCGGCCTCCATGCCGTATAATGCAGGAAAGACCGGCGCCTGCGGCGGACCGGCCCGCCCGGGAGGAGTTTCGATGAACGATATCGCGCAGCGCGCCGAGTCCACGGCCGCGACGCCGGACCTCTGGCAATCGATCCCGCTCGAATGCATCCTGGGCGCAGTCACCGTCTTTCTGGCGGCGGGACTGAAGCTCGCCGGCCTCCTTCCCTGACGGCGCGCGAGACAGGCGGATGGACGGCATGCAGCACGTCGGACGCGCGAATGGCGAGGGCGAGCGGGCGCTGGCGCCCGAGGCGGACCTGCCGCAGGGGGATCTGACGGTCCGGACTATCGCGATGCCGGCCGACACGAACGCCAACGGCGACATCTTCGGCGGCTGGGTGCTGACGCAGATGGACCAGGCCGGCGGCATCGCGGGGGTCGACCGGGCCCAGGGCCGGGTCGTCACCGTGGCCCTCGACGCGATGACCTTCATCCGGCCGGTCCGGGTCGGGGACGTCCTGTGCGTCTACACCCGGGTCTCGCATGTGGGCCGGACCTCGATGAAGATCGAGGTCGAGGCCTGGGCGCGGCGGTTCTGCACCCAGGTCCGCGAACGGGTGACGCAGGCCACCCTCACCTTCGTGGCGATCGACGAGGCCGGGCGCCCGCGCCCGATCCCGCCCCTGGTGCCCTCGCCCAACCCGGCCTGACCGGCCCTACTTGATCACCGCGCAGGCGACCCGGTCGCCGGCGCCGCCGATCGGCTGGCTGGTGTGGTCGTCCTCGTTGGCGTGGACGATCAGCGCCGAGCCGTCGCCGTCCTTGAGGCCGCCCTCGCCGGTGAGCGGCGTCTCGCTGGTCACCTCGGCATTCGCCGAGCCGTCCTGGTTCGCGTAGAGGTTCGGCAGGTCGCCCTCGTCCGGCCCGTCCGGGTTGAGCAGGCCGTGCTTGCTCTGGTCGTGATTCACATGGGCCTTGGAGTTCAGGAATTTCGGATCCGAGCAATCGCCCACCGCATGGAAATGCATGCCGTGCCAGCCGGGCGGCAACCCGCCGGGCTGGATCGCGACGCGCAGCACCAGGCTGTTGGCGCCGTCGCGGATCGCGATCGTGCCGATCGTGTCGCCCTTGGCGTTCTTCACCGGCGCCTGGAACGTCTCGGTGGGCTTGGCGGCTGCCGGCTCCTGGGCCAGGGCGCCGCTCGCCGCGAAGGGTCCCAGCAGCGCGAGCAGCGGCAGGATGCGTGTCATACGGTGGCTCTCCTCTCCAGCCCGGTCTAGGTAGGATACAGGCCGCCCCTTCGACAGGGCCGACCCCGAAACCTTTGCCGTATCCCTGCCCCGAGCCCGTAAAGCCTTGATGACCGGAGACCGGCCCATACCGGACGGCGGAGCGTCCGCGCACCGCGCGCCTGCGCCGAAGCGGGCCGACCTGTTCCTGGTCGAGCACGGCCATTTCGAGAGCCGGGCGCGGGCGCAGGCCGCGATCCGGGCCGGCCTGGTGCGGGTCGACGGCCGCCTTCTGGCGCGGGCTTCGGAAACGATCCTGCCGGGCGCGCGGATCGAGGCCGCGCCCGAGCACCCTTACGCCTCCCGGGGCGGGCTCAAGCTCGCGGCGGCGCTCGACGCGTTCGGGTTGGATCCGGCCGGTCGCGCCTGCCTCGATGTCGGCGCCTCGACCGGCGGCTTCACGGATGTCCTGCTCGCCCGGGGCGCGGCCCATGTCCACGCGGTCGATGTCGGCCGGGGCCAGCTGCATCCGCGTCTGGCCGCGGATCCCCGTGTCACCAGCCTGGAGGGCACCGACATCCGCGCCATCGACCCGGCGCGGCTCGTGCCGCGGCCCGCGATGGCGAGCGTCGACGTGAGCTTCATCGGCCTGCGCCTGGTGCTTCCGGCCCTGCCGGCCCTGCTCGCGCCCGGCGCCGGGATCGTCGCGCTGATCAAGCCGCAATTCGAGGCCGGGCGCGCGCGCGTCGGGCGCGGCGGCCTCGTGCGCGACCCGGCCGTCCACGCGGAGGTCTGCGCGACCATCCGCGGCGTGCTGGAAGGGCTCGGCGCCACGATCCTCGGCCTGATCGACTCGCCCGTGCCGGGTGGCGACGGCAATTCCGAATTTTTGATCGGCGCAAACCTGCCATGAGCGAAACGGTCACGATCCGGGAGCTCGGCGCCCGCGGCGACGGCATCGCGGAGGACGGGATCCTCGTCCCCTACGCGCTGCCCGGGGAGCGGGCGACGATCCGCCGGGAGGGCAAGCGGGCGGAGCTGCTCGGCATCGAGCAGCCCTCCCCCGACCGGGTCGAGCCGTTCTGCCCCTATTACATGCGCTGCGGCGGCTGCCGGACGCAGCATCTCGCGACGGCCGCGGAACTGTCCTGGAAGCGCGGCCTCGTCGCCCAGGCCCTGTCGCAGGCCCGTCTCGAGGTCGAGCCGGAACCCACCGTCGATGCGCACGGGTCCGGGCGCCGCCGCATCACCCTGCATGTCCGGGAGATCGACGGACAGGGCGAGGCCGGCCTCATGGCGGCGCGCAGCCACGCGCTGGTGCCGATTGACCATTGCCCGATCACCGTGCCGGCGCTGCATCCGGCGCCCGCCGTGGCGCGGCGCCTCGCGGCCCCGCTGGGCCATGGCCGCAAGCCCCTCGACGTGGCCGTGACCGCCACCGACCAGGGCCTCGACATCGACCTGCGGGGCCACGGGCCGGTGAGCGGCGGCGTCGCCTCCGCGCTGGTACGGATCGCGGGCGAACTCGGCCTCGCCCGGCTGTCGTTGCACGGCGAGCGCCTGATGGAGGCCGAGCCGGTCTCGGTGACCTCCGGCGACAGCCGCCTCTATCCGGCCCCCGGCGGCTTCCTGCAGGCGACCGCCGCCGGGCAGGCGACGCTGACGGACCTGACCGTCGCGGCCCTGGGACGCCGTCCGCGACGGGTCGCCGACCTGTTCTCCGGCTGCGGCCCCCTCGCCCTCGCGATGGCGCGCCACGCCGCCGTCCACGCGGTCGAGGCGGATGCGGCAGCCCTGGCCGGCCTCGACCGGTCGGCCCGGGCGGCCACCGGCCTGCGCCAGATCACCACCGAGCGCCGGGACCTGTTCCGCCGGCCGCTGCTGCCCACGGAGCTCGACGGGTTCGACGCGGTGGTGTTCGATCCGCCCCGGGCCGGCGCGGAGGCCCAGGCCCGCCAGCTCGCTGCCGCGCGCGTCCCGGTGGTGATCGGCGTCGCCTGCGATACCGGCACCTTCGCCCGGGACGCGGCGACGCTCACGGCCGGCGGCTACCGGCTCGAATCGGTGACGCCGGTCGACCAGTTCCGGCACTCGGACCATGTCGAGATGATCGGCGTGTTCCGGCGCGAGGCCGCGCGCCGGCGCTGACGCCTGCAACCTGGAGGCTTGCAACTTTTCGGAGAATCTGACCCTCTTTCACGGACTGGAGGTGTCATGTCTGCAGCCTCGATCCGTACGCTCCTCTGCGCCGCGCTGAGCGTCGCCCTGCCCACGGCGCTATCGGCGCAGCCGCGCGCGCCCGATCAGACCGGCACCGGCGGCGGGCCGACCTCGACGATCACGGCGCCGAACACCAACAGCCTCGGGGTGACCAAGCCCCCGGGCACGTCGCTGGGACCGGGCGAGGTCCCGTCGCGGCGGGAGCAGCGCCGTGAGCGCGCCCTGACCGACAAGATCGAGGACAGCGTCTGCGAAGGTTGCAACTGAGCGTGGAACCGCGCGGCGCCCCGCCGCCGAGGCGGGCCGCGATGTCACGGAAGCGTCAGAAAACAACGCCACACCCGCGGCACAGCTTGCGCTTGGAGCCGCCGTGCCGGATGCGGACCGGACCTTGCGCCGACTTGTGACCGTTTCGCACCCGAGACCGCTTCGTGATTTTCATCCACCAGCCCGCAACCGGCGCCGGATCCTCGCTGCTTGAGCGCCGAATCGTCGACCTTCAGGACACGATCCCCGAGGACACCGTCTGGCTCGACCTGATCCGCCCGAGCCGTGAGGAGGAACTCAAGGTCGAGGCCTTCGCGGGCATCGAGGTGCCGACGCGCGAGGAGATGAAGGACATCGAGCCGTCGGAGCTGCTCTATGTCGAGGAGGGCGCCCGCTACATGACCGGGCGCGTGCTCTCGAAGGTCAGCGACGCCGAGGAGCCGGGGCTGGCCGGCATCACCTTCATCCTGCGCGGCAGCCGGCTCGTGACCGTGCGCTACGAGGAGCCCCAGGCCTTCCGGATGTACACCCAGCGGGCCGGCCGCACGACGGGCAACGGCAGCGCCTCCGCCGTCTCCGGCGAGACCATCCTGGCCGGGCTGATCGAGGCGGTGATCGACCGGGCGGCGGACGTGCTGCAGCTCCAGGGCGAGCGTATCGACCGCCTGTCGGGCAAGATCTTCGAAGTGCAGGCCGACCCCTCCGCCCGCAACACCGCCCTGCAGGACACGTTGCGGGCGCTCGGGCGCCACGGTGATCTGATCTCGAAGCAGCGCGAGAGCCTGGTCTCGATGGAGCGGATCCTGTTGTCGCTGTCGGCGACCTATCGGACCAACAAGGCACCCCGCGACCTGCGGGAGGATGTACGCTCGACCCTGCGCGATCTTCAGTCGCTGGAGGAGCACGCCACGTTCCTCTCCACGAAAATTCAATTCCTGCTCGACGCGACACTCGGCTTGGTCAACCTGGAACAGAACAACATCATCAAGCTGTTCTCGGTCATGGCCGTGGTCTTCATGCCGCCGACGCTGATCGCCTCGATCTACGGCATGAATTTTAAGTCCATGCCGGAACTAGAACTCCCGTATGGTTACCCGATGGCGGTAGTCATGATGTTCGTGGCGGCGATCCTGCCCTACGTTTTCTTCCGTTGGAAGAAGTGGCTCTAGTCGTCAATATTTATAGTCGCGCAGCAGAACGTTAAGACCTCTCGTAGAGATGCTGGAGCCTGGAAGCGCGGCCTGTCCGCGACGACGGAAGCTCCGATGCGATTCTCCCTGAAGACGATCCTCTCCGGGGCCATCGGCCTGCTCGCCCTCGCGGCCGCGGGCCAGGGTGTCGTCAGCGTCATGCGGCTGACCGAGATCGAGCGGGACGCCAAGACCGTCTCGCAGGTCTGGCTGCCCGCCCAGAACCAGGCCGAGGCGATCGGCATGGCGGTGCGCGACGTGCGGCTGAAGCTCTACAAGCTGGTGGCGGGCTCGCCGGATTTCGCGACCCTCGATAAGAACCAGACGGCGCTGACCGACGGCCTCGGGGCGCTCTCCGAGCTGCGCCAGGCCTATCAGGACCGCCTGTCGACCCCGCGGCAGCGGGACACCTACGAGCGCTTCACCGGCGCCTGGAACGCCTACCAGAACATCCAGCTCCAGGTGGTCGAGCTGATGATCGCCGGCGACACGAGCGGCGCCCTCAAGCTGGTCCTGGATCCGGAGACCGGCGCCCAGAACGAGGCGGCGGTCGCCAGCCTCACCGAGGCGATCGATCTGGCCCGGTCGCAGACCGACGCGAATGTCCTGGCCACCGCCGACAACGCGACCTCCGCCAAGCTCACCGCCCTGGTCGCCACCGCGGTGGCGCTGGCGGTCGCGGCCGCCGCGATGCTGTTCGCCCTGTTCGGCATCGCCCGCCCGATCCAGCGGATGACCGGCGCCATGGGCCGCCTGGCCGAGGGCGACGCGACCGTGGCGATCCCCGGCACCGGCCGCCGGGACGAGATCGGCGCCATGGCGGCGGCCGTGCAGGTGTTCAAGGACAACCTGATCCACACCCGCGCGCTGGAAGAGGAGACGGCGCTCGCCCGGGCCGGGGCCGAGGCGCAGCGGCGGCGCGCCGTCCAGGAGATGGCCGACGGTTTCGAGGCCGCGATCGGCGGCGTGCTGGCGGCGGTGACGGAGGCGGCCCTCGACCTTCGGGCCAATGCCGAGGCGATGACCAGCACGGCGACCCGCACGGCCGAGCGCTCGGCCGCGGTGGCGAGCGCCGCGCAGGAGGCGGCCGCCCATGTCGGCACGGTGGCGGTGGCGGCCGAGGAACTCGGCGCCTCGGTCCAGGAGATCGGCCGGCAGGTCGACGGTTCTGCCGACCTCGCCCGGGGCGCGGTGGATCAGGCCGGCCGGACCGCGGGCCTGGTCCAGGAGCTGAGCGAGGCCGCGGGCCGGATCGGCGACGTGGTCCGTCTGATCTCCGACATTGCCGGGCAGACCAACCTGCTGGCGCTGAACGCGACGATCGAGGCCGCCCGCGCCGGCGAGGCGGGCCGGGGCTTCGCCGTGGTGGCCTCCGAGGTGAAGGCGCTCGCCGCGCAGACCGCCAAGGCGACCGACGAGATCACCGGACAGGTCGGCCGGATCCAGGGCGCGACCGGCCAGACCGTGGGCGCCATCGACGGCATCACCGGCCGGATCCGCGAGATCGACGGGGTGGCGACCTCGATCGCGGCCGCCGTGGAGCAGCAGGGCGCGGCGACCCAGGAGATCGCCCGCAACATCGCCGACGCGGCCGCCGGGACCGGTTCGATCACCGGCACGATCGACGCGGTGGCCCGGGCCGCCGAGGAGACCGGCTCGGCCGCCACCAGGATGCTCGCCTCGGCCGAGAGCCTCTCGGCCCAGTCCGAGGCCCTGCGCCGGGAGATCGGCGACTTCCTGCAGACGGTGCGCGCGGCCTGAGCCCGGTGCGGCCGGTCAGGCCACCGCGGCGAGGTGCTTGACCTCGGCGCGGGCGACCACCTTGCCGACCGGCACGGCCTTGCCGCCGCTGTCTTTCTCGGGGGCCAGGATCGGGGGCGACACCCAGCGGCCGGCCTCGAGCTCGGCGATTCGGCCGTTGATCTCGCGGATCACGTAGCGCGAGAACGGGTAGACGTGCAGGTAGATCACCATGTTGGTGACCACCGCCTCCAGGGCCGCCGGGTTGTGGCGGGCGGTCTGGAGGAACGCGCCCCAGAAATGCTTGGCCAGCTCCGGCCGCCGCACGGTCATCCGCCAGCAGATCCGGAGCAGCGACCCCAGATCACGGGCGACGTGGCGCCAGTTGACTTTGTGCGCGGCGAATTTCGGGCGCTTCACCCGGCGTCCGATCTCGCGGATGCGGGCGAAGAAGTTCGGCGGATCGTAGATCTCGGCCAGCACGTCCCGGTAATCGGCCAGCACGTCCTGCTGCGGGCGCAGGGTCACGAAGTTGAGCCCTTGCGTGCAATGGTCGCCCTGCTCGGCGGTGGTGTAGGCGAAGTTCTCGAACAGGCGGCCCTCCTTGCGCAGGCGGCGCGAGAGCTGCGTGTTCGGCATCGCGTAGAGCAGGCCGACCATCGCGATCGGGATGCCGGTCTGGCTGATGCACAGGGACATCGCCTTGGCTATGCTGTCCTTCTCGGTGTCGAAGCCGACGATGAAGCCGGCCGTGACGAACATGCCGTGCTCGTAGAGCTTGTGCACGCTGTCGGCGATCGAGCGCTTGGTGTTCTGCTTCTTCTGGGTCTGGATCAGCGTCGCCTCGTCGGGCGTCTCGATCCCGGTGAACAGGGCGAAGAAATTCGCGTCCCGCATCATCCCGAGCAGCTCGTCGTCGTCCGCGAGGTTCAGCGAGGCCTCGGTGGAGAACTTGAACGGGTAGCCGTGCGCCTCCTGCCATTTGATCAGGTGCGGCAGGAATAGCTTGATCGCCTTCTTGTTTCCGATCAGGTTGTCGTCGACGAAGTCGACATGGCCGCGGTAGCCGAGGCCGTAGAGCCGGTCGAGCTCGGCCAGCATCTGCGGAGTGGTCTTGGTCCGCGGCGCGCGACCGTAGAGTTCGATGATGTCGCAGAACTCGCAGGTGAACGGGCAGCCGCGCGAGAACTGGACGCCGATATACAGGTAGTGGCTGAAGGTCAGGAGCTCGAAGCGCGGGATCGGGCTGGTGGTGACGTCCGCCTTGAACTTCTCCGCCGTGAACCGGCCGCGGCGGGCGCCGGATTCCCAGGCCTCCACGAAGGTGGCGAGGATGCCCTCGGCCTCGCCCAGCACGAGGAAGTCGGCCTTGTCGTAGATCTCCGGGGTCGAGGTCGGGGCCGGGCCGCCGACGCAGACCGGGACGCCGAGCGCCGCGCATCGGTCGATCACGACCAGGCAATCCGGCTCCTGGGGCAGCATGCCGCCGGTCATCACCAGGTCGGCCGCCAGGATCTGCGCGTCGGTGAGGTCCTCGCAATTGCGGTTGACCAGGGTCACCTGCCAGGCCGGCGGCAGCATCGCGGCGAGCGTGATCAGGCCCAGCGGCGGCGCGGGTGCGCGAGCGCCCTGCAGCTCCATGGCTTCCTTGAAGTTCCACATCGAGTTTTCGTAGAACTTGGGGAATACCATCAGCACGCGCGGGGCCATATTCGCATCCGACATGCTTGTTTTCCTCGTCGCCCATAAGTGAGCCGGCTCAAACACCGTAGAGCCGAGCACACGATTACGGTCCAACCTGCGGGGCAATTAAGGCCGTTTTTCGCTCCCGAGACGCGCAGAATCAGTTCGCGCGAGTTCAGGGCCCGACGCGGAAGCGCTCCGGCTGGGTGCCGTCGGCATCGGTGAAGCCGTAGATCCGGGCCAGATCGCCCGCATGCAGCACCGCGCCGGCCCGGGCGGCGACCTTTGGATCGGCGGCCAGCGCGGCGAGCGCCCGGCCGGCGTAGAGCGGACCCTCGGTGGCCTGCGCGTCCTGCCCGAGATCGCGCGCCCGCTCGGTGGCGACGAAGCCCGGCGAGAGGCCGAGCGCGGTCACGCCGTAGGGCGCGAGCTCACGCCCGAAGGCCAGCGCCAGCCGGTTGGTGGCGGCCTTGGCGGAATCGTAGAACAGGTCGCCGAGGTAATCCTCGGTCCCGAACGAGACCAGGGCGATCAGGCCGGACCGCGCCGCCACCATGGACGGCGCGACCGCACGGGCGAGCAGCAGCGCCGGCAGCGGCCCGGCCTGCAGGAAGCCGAGATACGGCTCGGCCGAGCGGCGCCAGAACGGCGTGCCCCAGCCGGCCCCATCCGGGTAGCGCTCGCCGTCATAGCCCTCGTTGCCGCCCCAGACGCTGCAGGCCGCGACGTCGATCCGCCCGAACCGGCGCAGCACCCAATGGACCAGCGAATCCGTGGCCCGCTCGGAGCGGTGATCGCAGAGGTAATGGTGGCCGCGCCCCCCGGCCGCGTCGACCAGGCGGGCGGTGTCCTCGATCGATTCCGGCCGCATCTCGGTGCGCGGGCCGGTCTCGCTGGAGCGGGCGGTGACGATCACGGTCGCCCCGGCCTCGCCCAGCGCCCGGGCCAGGCCCCTACCGACGCCCCGGGAGGCGCCGGCCACCAGGCAGATTTTTTGAGACAGATCGGGGGGGCTGCTCACGCCGAGGAGGCGGGTTTCGACCGCGCCAGGAAGGCGGCGAGCCGCTCCTGGGATTCGGGCGAGCGCAGCTGCGCGTCGAAGGCCCGCGCCTCGGCCTCCAGGGCCGCCTCGACCTGGGCCTGATCGCCGCGGATCAGCGCCCGGGACGCGGCCAGGGCGCCTCGCGGCAGGGCGGCGAGCTTGGCCGCCTGGGCGATGGCCTGGTCCAGCAGCATGTCGGCCGGCAGCACGGCGTTGACGAGGCCCAGGGCCAGCGCCTCGTCGGCGTCGAGGGGCCGCGACAGGAGCAGCAGCTCCGTCGCCTTGAGCCGCCCGACCCGCAGGGGCAGCAGGTAGCTCGACGCCGCCTCGGGCACGAGGCCGAGCTCCACGAAGGGCATGCGCAGCCGCGCCGCCGGGCTGGCATAGACGAGGTCGCAATGCAGGCTGAGCGTCGCCCCGATGCCGACCGCGATCCCGTCGATCGCCGCGACCATCGGGGTGCGGGTCCGGGCGAGCTGGCGGATGAAGGCCAGGGCCGGCGAGGCGCTGAAGCCGCCCGCGGCGCCGCCCATGAAGTCGGCCAGATCGTTGCCGGCGCTGAACATCCCGGGCTGCCCGGCGAAGACCACGGCACCGGTCCGGTCCGCGGCGTCGGCCCCCGCCAGGGCCTCGCGCATCGCGTCGTACATCGCCCCGGTCAGCGCGTTCTTCTTCTCCGGGCGATTCAGGGTGATCAGGCGGACGCCGCCCTCCAGATCGGTGATCGTGACGGTCTCGGCCATGTCTGCCCCCCTCAAACCGCCAGCGCCAGCGCGGCGTCGTCCGTGAAGGCGCCGCCCGCGACGACGCTCTGTTCCAGGCCGCCCGCGGCCACCAGGAGATTCTCGGCGTAGAACCGGGCCAGCGCGATCCGGGCGGCATGGGCCGGGTCGGTCTCGCCGGCCTTCACGGCCGCGGAGGCCGCGAGCGCGCCGCGCGCCAGGCAGGCGCCGCCGAGCACGAGGCCGAACAGGCGCAGATACGGGGTCGCGCCGGCGAGCGCGGCGTTCGGGCGGTTCGAGGTCAGCGCCGCCAGCTGGTGGCTGGTCGCCCGATCGAGGTTGCCGATCCCGTCGCGCAGCCGCGCCGCCATATGGCCGAAGGCGGGATCGCCCGCCTTGAGCAGGCCCTCCGCGGCCCGGCGCATCCAGGCGATCTGCGACCTGGCGGTGGCGCCGCCGTTGAGCGGCAGCTTGCGGGCGGTGAGGTCGATGGCCTGGATGCCGTTGGTGCCCTCGTAGATGCCGAGGATTCGGGCATCGCGCATCAGCTGGGCCGCCCCGGTCTCCTCGACGAAGCCCATGCCGCCATGGACCTGCACGCCGAGCGAGGTCACCTCGTTGGCGAGATCCGTGGAGAACGCCTTGGCCACCGGGGTCAGCAGGGAGGCGCGGTCGAGGGCGCCCTGCCCGTCCGGCCCCCGGGACGCGTCGAGGGCGGCCGCCGTGAGGTAGCAGATGCCGCGCGCCGCCGCCGTATAGGCCTTCATGGTCAGCAGCATGCGCTGCACGTCCGGATGCGCGACGATCGGGCTCGTGGCCTCGGCGGCCCCGACCGCCCGGCCCTGCCGGCGTTCCTGCGCGTAGGCCAGCGCTCGCTGGGTCGCGGCCTCGGCGACGCCGACCCCCTGCAGGCCGACATTGAGCCGGGCCGCGTTCATCATCGTGAACATGCAGGCCAGCCCCTTGTTCTCCTGGCCGATGAGCCAGCCGACGGCGCCGCCCTGGTCGCCGAAGGCCATCGAGCAGGTCGGGGAGGCGTGGATGCCGAGCTTGTGCTCGATGCCGGAGCAGCGCAGGTCGTTGGCGGTCCCGTCGGGCAGGACCTTCGGCACCAGAAACAGCGAGATGCCGCGGGTGCCGGCGGGCGCATCGGGCAGGCGCGCCAGCACGAGGTGGACGATGTTGTCGGCCAGATCATGCTCGCCGTAGGTGATGTAGATCTTGGAGCCGGTGATCCGGTAGCTGCCGTCGCCGGCCCGCTCGGCGCACGTGCGCAGCAGGGCGAGGTCCGAGCCCGCCTGCGGCTCGGTCAGGTTCATGGTGGCGGGCCATTCGCCGGTGACGAGCTTCTCGAGATAGCGCGCCTTCAGATCGTCGGAGCCGTGCGCCGCCAGGGCCTCGATGCCGCCCTGGGTCAGAAGCGGGCAGAGGCCGAAGGCGAGGTTGGCGCCGTTCCACATCTCGGTGCAGGCGGCCTCGATCAGCTTCGGCAGGCCCTGGCCGCCATGGTCGGACTCGGCCGAGAGGCCGTTCCAGCCCCCTTCGGTGAAGGTGCGATAGGCCTCGCGCCAGCCGGGGGGCGTGGTGACGCGCCCGTCCGCGAACGGGGTGCCGTGCCGGTCACCGACCCGGTTCAGCGGCGCGAGCACCCCGGCGGCGATCCGTCCGGCCTCGGTGAGGATCGCCTCGGCGTCTTCGGGCTCGACCCCGTCCAACCCGGTCACGTGCCGGAGGGTGAACAGCATCTCGGGAACGGGGGCGCGGTAGCTCATCGGGTGGTCGCTCCTCTCGGCCCGCCCGCTCGTTCGGCCCGGGGCGGGTTTGACCGCGCCCGGGCACCGGGGCTACGGCGGCCCCAGGATAGGCGCGCGAGGCGCGCGCCGCCATCACTTCGCGCGACGGCTTCCCGCATGAACGATCCCGGGTCAACGGTCCCGGCCGCGACCCGGCGGCTCGATCCCGACGCGGCCGGCCTGGCGCAGGCCGCCGCGCTGCTGCGTACCGGCGCGCTCGTGGCCTTCCCCACCGAGACGGTCTACGGGCTCGGCGCCGACGCCACCGATCCCACCGCCGTGGCGCGGATCTTCGCCGCCAAGGAGCGGCCGCGCTTCAACCCGCTGATCGCCCACCTGGCCGACAGGGACGCCGCTCTCGCCGAGGGCAGCTTCGACGAGGCCGCCCGTCGCCTCGCCGAGGCGTTCTGGCCGGGCCCCCTCACCCTGGTCGTCCCGGCCCATGCGGGCACCCGCGTTTGCGATCTGGCCCGGGCCGGGCTGCCCAGCGTCGCCCTGCGGGTCCCCGGGCATCCGGTCGCCCGCGCCCTGCTGGAGGCCGTCGGCCGGCCGGTGGCGGCGCCCTCGGCCAACCGGTCGGGCCGGGTCAGCCCGACCCGGGCCGAGCACGTCCTCGACGACCTCGCCGGGCGGATCGCCGGGCTGCTCGACGGCGGCGACACGCCGGTGGGGGTCGAATCGACGGTGGTGGCCTGCTTAGGCGGACCGCCACGCCTGCTGCGGCCGGGCGGGATCACCCGGGCGGCGCTCGGCGCAGTCCTGGGCTTCGACCTCGCCGCCCCCGAGGCGGCCGATGCCGACAAGCCGGCCGGACCCGGCATGCTCGCGTCGCATTACGCCCCCCGGGCGCGGGTGCGGCTCGACGTGGAGCGCGTGGAGCCCGGCGAGGCGCTGCTGCTGTTCGGGGGCGGACGGCCCGAGGGTCACGAGGGGGCGCGGGCGGTGCTGAACCTGAGCCCGGCGGGCGATCCGGCCGAGGCGGCGTCCCGCCTGTTCGGGGCGTTGCGCGATCTCGACGCGTCCGGGGCCGCCACGATCGCGGTCGTGCCGATCCGAGCCGAGGGCCTGGGCGAGGCAATCCGGGACCGTCTAGCCCGAGCGGCCGCCCCGCGCTGACAGAAAAGTATTTTTATCACCGCCGTGGAACAGATCCCGGCATGGATCGTTCATTGATCACGAAGGCCTTCTCAGCCCCCAAATGGCCTTTTTCCTTCAAGGCTCGGAGCAATCCGAGCCTTTTTTCTTGTCTTGCGCCGTCCCGAGCTGCGCTGCGACCGGGACGGCCCTCAATGGCGGCTGGCGCGCCGGATCAGGCGAGCTTGGCCGCGATCCCGGCGACATGGCGGCCCTGGAACCGGGCACCGTCCAGCTCGACCGCGCTCGGCTGGCGCGAGCCGTCGCCATCCGCGATCGTGCTAGCGCCGTAGGGCGTGTTGCCCTTCACCGCCTCGACGCCCGTCTGGCCCGGGAAGGCGTAGGGCAGGCCGACCACCACCATGCCGTGGTGGAACAGCACCGTGTGGAAGCTCGTCAGCGTCGTCTCCTGGCCGCCATGCTGGGAGGCCGTGGAGGTGAAGACCGAGCCGACCTTGCCGATCAGGGCACCCTTCATCCACAGGCCGCCGGTCTGGTCGATGAACTGCTTCATCTGCGAGGCCATGTTGCCGTAGCGGGTCGGCGTGCCGAAGATGATGGCGTCGTACTGGGGCAGCTCATCCACCGTGGCGATCGGCGCGGCCTGATCGAGCTTGAAGTGATTCTGCCGGGCGACCTCCTCGGGCACCAGCTCCGGCACGCGCTTGACCACCGCCTCGGCCCCGGCCTCGCGGGCGCCCTCGGCGACGGCATAGGCCATCTGCTCCACATGTCCGTAGGTCGAGTAGTACAGCACCAGAACCTTGGCCATCGCGCGATCTCCCGTCTCGGGTTGCGGAATGCCGCCGGGCTTCCCCGACGGCACGATCGCCTTTCCATCGCGCGTTTTGTGCTTTGCAAAAATGCCCTTCGGCGCAAGAGTGCGCTTGCAGCCATGCAAGAGAGTTCGCGTGTCGCTCGATTGGGACGAGTTCCGCTTCGTGAAGGCGGTCGCCGACCGGGGCGGCCTGACCGCGGCTGCGGCGCAGCTCGGCATCAACCATTCCACGGCGTTCCGGCGCCTCGGATCGATCGAGGCCCGGCTCGATGTGCGCCTGTTCGAGCGCCTGCGCACCGGCTACGTGCCGACCCCGGCCGGGCTGGCGATGATCGAGGCGGCGGCCCGGATCGAGACCGACGTCGCGAGCTTCTCCCGGACGGTCGCCGGCCAGGATCAGACGCCGTCGGGCGAGTTGCGCGTGACCGCGCCGGTCAATCTCGCCTCGACCCTGCTGATGCCGATCCTCGCATCCTTCTGCGACCGCTATCCGCAGATCCGCCTCGACCTGATCCTGGCCGAGGAGGCGCTGAACCTGTCGCGCCGGGACGCCGACGTGGCGATCCGCGCCAGCCGGAACCCGAGCGAGACGCTGGTCGGGCGACGCCTGACCGGGATCGCCTGGGCGGTCTACGGGCAGGCCGGGCAGACCTACGGGGACCTCGCCGACGCGTACTGGGTGGTCCCCGGTTCGGCGGTCGCGGCCTCCCTGTTCACGCCGTTCGTCGCGGCCCGTGCGCCCGTCGAGCGGGTGCGGCTGCGGATCAACACGGTGACGGGCTTGACCGCCGCGGTGGCGGCGGGGATCGGGATCGGCCCGCTGCCCTGCTTCGAGGGCGATGCCGACCCGACGCTGCGCCGGCTGTCGGGCCCGCATCCGGAGATCGGCGCCGACCTGTGGATGCTGACGCATCCCGACCTGCGCCATGCCGGGCGGGTGCGGGCCTTCATGGATCACCTGGCCGAGGCGATCCTGCCGCTGCGGCCGCGCTTCGAGGGCCGGTAGCCGCGTTCAGGCGCGGACCTCGACCACCTCGACCTCGTTGCCGTTGACCTCGACGACGTCGCCGACGCTCTTGCCGGTGATCGCCCGGGCCAGGGGTGCCACGTAGGAGATCGTGCCCTTGTGCGGGTCGGCCTCGTCCTCGCCGACGATGCGGAAGGTCTGGCGAGTCTCCTTGCCGGACTCGTCCTCACGCAGGATCGTGACGGTGGAACCGAAATGCACGGTGTCGCCGCTCATCGGCTCGACCACCTGGGCGGTGTTCTTGCGCGCCAGCCAGTAGCGCAGGTCCCGGCCGATCCGGGAATCCTCCGCCTTGTCGGCGTGGTCCAGGGTGGACAGTTCCTTCTCCAGGCGCGCGACCTCGGCCTCGATCTGCGCCAGCCCTTCCGGGGTGACGAAGTTCGCGTGCGGCGAGATCGGACGATCGGGCAGGTTCTCGAAGGCTTCTCCACCTTCGGTCTCTTTGACGAATGCGACGCTCATAAGGAATGCAATGCGGCAGGAACGGCGGAGGTTCCAGCCGGCACCGCGCGTGTCTCTGCGAAGACATCGGGCGCGATCCGTCGAAGACGACGAAGGCTTGGCGTTCCGCGACGCGCGACATTCGTGCACAAGGCCGGCTCTTCGAAGGATCTCCGGAGCAGCCGATGTCGTCCCCACCCTTTTCCGAGGCCATCGCGGCCAACCGCAAGGCCTGGGATGCTTCCGCTCCGCTTCACCGGGCTGATCCCACCTGGGATCGACTGACCCGTCACTTTGCCAGCAACCCGAATTTCTCCTGGTTCGACCCGCCGATGGAGGCGGCCCTGCAGGCGATCGGGCTCGCGGACAAGACGGTGGCCCATCTCTGCTGCAACAACGGCCGGGAGACCGTGTCGCTGATGAATCTCGGCGCCCGGGCGGCGGTGGGGTTCGACCAGTCGGAGGCGTTCCTGGACCAGGCCCGGGAGCTGGCCCGGATCGCCGGGCGCGCCTGCCAGTTCGTCGCCGGCGACGTGCACGCCATCGACCCGCACTACGACGCCAGCTTCGACCTCGTGGTGATCACGATCGGCGTGTTCGGCTGGATGCCGGACCTCGCCCGGTTCATGGCGGTTCCCGCGCGGCTGCTGCGCCCGGGCGGCCGGATCCTCATCCATGAGGAGCACCCGATCGCGAACGTGTTCGAGCCGAAACAGGAGCCGGCGCTCCTCGTCCGGCACTCCTACTTCCGCGACGCGCCCTTCGTGGGCGAGACCGCCATCGTGTACGGGGACGGCCCGGCACCGGAGGTCGGGCCGCATTACTGGTACGTGCATCCCATGAGCCGTGTGATCGAGAGCCTGATCGGCGTGGGGCTCGCGATCGAGCGGTTCCAGGAATTCCCGGACAACATCAGCACCACCGCCGATGAGCCCCTTTCGGCCGGCCGGCTGCTGCCGCTGAGCTACCTGCTCCAGGCCCGGAAAGGGCCGGAGCATCGAGCGCTCTAGCCGATTTCCACAACGGTGCGGCCCCGGATCCGGCCGGCCAGGATCTCCGGGCCGAGCCGGCCGACCTCCTCCAGGCGGACCCGGCTGGTCATGCGGGCGAGCGTGTCGAGATCGAGTTCCCGGGCGAGGCGCGTCCAGGCCTCGCGGCGCTTGGGCTGCGGGGTGGTGACGCTGTTGATCCCGAGCAGCGAGACGCCGCGCAGGATGAACGGCGCCACGGAGGTCGGCAGGTCCATGCCCTGGGCCAGCCCGCAGGCCGCCACCGCGCCGTCGGACCGGGTCTGCGCCAGCACGTTGGCCAGGGTGGTCGAGCCCACCGCGTCGATGCCGGCCGCCCAGCGCTCCTTGCCCAGCGGCTTGCCGGGCTTGGACAACTCCGCCCGGTCGAGGATCTCGGCAGCGCCGAGGCTCTTGAGGTAGTCGGCCTCGCCGTCCCGGCCCGTGGAGGCGATCACGTGCCAGCCGGCCCGGGCCAGCAGCGCCACCGCCACCGAGCCGACGCCGCCCGAGGCTCCAGTGACGATCGCGGGCCCCTGCGCCGGCGTCAGCCCATGCGCGTCGAGGGCCATCCGGGACAGCATCGCGGTGTAGCCCGCCGTGCCGATCGCCATGGCCTGTTCGGCGGTCAGCCCCTCGGGGAGCGGCACCAGCCAGTCGCCCTTGACGCGGGCGCGCTCAGCGTAGGCGCCCAGATGCGTCTCGCCGACGCCCCAGCCGGTGAGCACGACCGCGTCGCCGGGCTTGTAATCCGGGTGATCCGAGGCCTCGACGATCCCGGAGAAATCGATGCCGGGAATCATCGGGAAGCGGCGCACCACGGGCGAGGTGCCGGTGAGCGCGAGCCCGTCCTTGTAGTTCAGGGTCGAGTGCGTCACCCGGACCGTGACGTCACCCTCCATCAGGTCGGCATCGTCGAAATCCCGGAAGGCGAGGCTCTGTCCGGCCTCGCCCTTGTCGATCACCCAGCCCTTGAACGTCCCCATCACCACCTCCCATGCATGCGCCGTGAGGTGTCGCCGGGACGTCCGGAATCAAGCCGGCCGGATCAGTAGCCGTCGTACCGGCTGCCGGTGGAGAAGCCGAGGCCGACGCCGATATCGGCCGAGCTGGCGCCCGTGATGCCGACGGCGTCCGGGATCGACCCGACCAGGGGCCCACCATAGGAGGCGGCGCGGTAGCCACCGCCATAGCCGCCGCCGACCGGCACCCAGCCGGCGCGGGCCGGCGCCACCAGGACGCGCCGGGAGACGGTGGCGTATTCCGGCGGGATGGTCTCGGGGATCGACTGGGCGGGCCGCACCAGCACGGTCCGGGTGCGCAGGGCGAAGCGCGGCGGCGTGGTGACCCAGCAGCCGATCAGCTCGCCGCCGGGACCGCGGCTCGTCTGCCAGACGCGACCGCCGGGCGAGACCATCACGCGCTCGGACACGGTGTCGTAGACCGGCGGCGTGGTGCGGTAGACCGTGCGCGGCGGCCGCACCAGCACGTTCTCCTGCACCGTGTCGTAGACCGGCGGGGACGTGACGTGGCGGTAGCATTCGGAGCCGTAGCAACCGCCGGCCTGCGCGGGGGCGGCGAACAGCAGGCCGCCGAAGGCGGCGGCGAGAAGGGTGGAGCGTGCGACCGGCGCGGTCATGGAGGTCCTCTGGTACGCGGTACGGGCGAGATGCTGCGCAAAGGCGGCGCTCGTCTCGACGCACTACAGGCCAGACTCGTTGCCCGGTTCGCAAGCAGAGTTCAAAAGGAAGGTAAAATTAACCCTCGGTTTGGACTGCTTAGCGATCGACTACCTAGGTAAGATTCTATCGAACAGCGTTACCATTCCTTAGTGCCGGTCGCGAAGGCGGCGCTTCGGGGTCCGACAGGGACTCGGAGGGCCCTGATCGGCGCCTCTCCAACCCGCCCCCTCATCCTGAGGTGCCCGGGGATCGAAGATCGCCGGGCCTCGAAGGAGCTCTCCAGAGAGCGCCGTGATCCCTGGAGGACCCCTTCGAGGCCTCCGCTACTCTCCGGCGCCTCAGGATGAGGGCGAGAGTGGGAGAGATCGGTCGAACAGACCCTCAGGTCTGCCCGGGCTTGAGCTGGTAGAAGATGTGCCGCCCGATCACATCCATCTTGCGCAGGCGGCGCGCCCAGCCCGGCCGCACGTAGTCGGCGTGGTAGTGGGTGGCGGCCCCGACCTCGGCCAGGTAGGTCCGGCCCTCGATCACCGAGCGGGCGATCCGGGTCGCCGATTCCCAGGCGCCGGCATCGGTGATGCGCAGGGACTTGCCCTCGCAGGCGAAGGAGAACTGGCAGCCCATGTAATGGTGCCGGTTCTGGTAGACGACGCCGCAGACGCTGCTCGGATAGAGGCCGCTCTTCACGCGGTTGAGCACCACCTGGGCGACGGCGGCCCGGCCGGCCTCGGATTCGCTGCGGGCCTCGAAATACACCGCTTCCGACAGGCAGCGCTGCTCCTTGTCGAGGGATTCCGGATCGATCAGGTCGGCGTAGCGCCGGCGGGCATCCTCAGGCACCGATTGCAGGATCTCCGGGCGATCGGCACGGATCGCGAAATCGGGCAGCGCCAGGCTCGCGGCCGCCACCTCGATCGGGATCGCGTCGGCCGGCGCGGGCGTGGTCGAGGACAGGGCCACGGCCCGGGGCACGGGCGGGGTCGAGCCGTCGAAGCGGCGCTCGGTCTCGCCGTCCTCGGTGAGGTCGGCACTGCCCTCCCCCGTGGAGGCAGCGCTGCCGGACCCCGTGGTCAGGCCGAGATCGGGCACCGGCACGAAACCGGCCTCCGGCTCGGCCTCGGGATCCCAGACCGCCGAGCCCGCGCTCAGCACGCCGCTGACGCTGCCGGTGACGTCGCCGAACACCAGGGCGGCGCCGGTCTCGCGCAACGCGGCGGCGCGGCGGGCGAAGCTCGCGGCCGGCGGCTGGGACGGGTCCCCCTTGCCGTCCCGCTGTACCACCGGGAAGACGTGCGCGCCGGTCTTGAGCACCGCCTGGAGCGGCTCGTCGGCGCTGCGCCGCAGGGCGGATCCGATCAGCGCCGTGCCGGGCGGCAGGGCCGGGACCGTGAAGGCGTCGATCGCCCCGAGCCGGCTCGAGCCGATGGCGTTCTCGGTCCCGGCATCGGCCGTGAACGAGACCAGCAGGCCGAGCCCCGCCAGCCAGGGCGTGAAGGCGGCCGAGAGCCAGCGCAGGCTCGATTCCCGTCGTCCTCGTCTCGCACGCACGGCTACAGACCCGTTCCGACCAACCCCATCCGCGATCCTGGGCGCCGAAGACGGCGGTTCCGGTGCGGCCCGGGATTTATCGGCCGGTATGGTTGAGGTCGGGTTAAGCGCGACTGCGCTGCCACGTCCGAACCGGGACGGCGCTCTCGCTCCAGCGGTTCTCAGCTGTCCGGCGATTCGAGTCGGGGCGCCCAATCCTCGACCACGCCGCGTTCGAGACGCCGCCGGGCGAGCGTCCGCCAGGAGGGGGACAGCGTCTCGAGCGCCGCGATCCCCGCGAGGGCATCCCGATCCAGCCGGTCCACGTAGAAGGCCCGCAGAAGCCGGGCGAGCGGCCAAGCCGGGTGGGGCCGTTCGACCAGGCGCAGGCGGTCGCCCGGCGCGATCGCCCCCGGCTCGACCACGCGGTAATACCAGCCGGTCCGCCCGCTCGCCTGGACCCGGCGGGCCATGTCGGCGGCGGCGAACCGGTGATTCAGCTTCCAGCAGGGCTGCCGGGCCTGGCTGACCTGCAGCAGGGCCGAGCCGACGCGCCACAGGTCGCCGACGCAGATATCGTGTTCGGTCAGGCCCAGGGTCGAGAGATTCTCGCCGAAGGCGCCGGGCCGCGCGAGGAGGGACGGGTCGGCCTCCGGCACGTCCCGCCGCCAGCCGGCGTAATGATCGAACGCGTAATGGTGCACGGCCTTTTCGGGGCCGCCGTGATGGCGGAGATCCGCCTGTGCGTCGCCGGCGAGCCCGTTGAGGCCGACCGCGACCGGGTGGAGGCGGGGCGTCTTGGCGATGCCGCTGCTTGAGCCCGACAGGCCGAGCGGAGCGACCGGCCCGACCAGCACCGCGTCGATCGTGACCTCCGTCACGGTGTCGGTCATGTGAACCCGCCCAGCCATTCGGCGAGGCAGCGCCGGCCCGCCTCGGCGGCGCCCGGGCCGTGCCGGCGCGCATCGGCCCGCAGGGCTGGCACCGACGTGCCCGGCGTCGCCGCGATCTCGACCGCGTGGCCGATCAGCCAGCGCTCGAAACCCTGCCCATCCGCCTCCGGGTGGAACTGGAAGCCCAGCGCGTGCCGGCCGAGCGCGAAGGCCTGATTCGGGCAGAGCGGCGTCGCCGCCAGACGCTCGGCGCCGGGCGGGAGATCGAAGGCGTCGCCGTGCCAGTGCAGCACGGGCACATCGTCGAGATGCCGCAACGGGCCGGCGCGGCCGCGATCGGTCAGCGCCACCGGCGCCCAGCCAATCTCCTTGCCCGGGCCGGGGGCGACCCGGGCCCCGAGGGCGGCGGCCATGAGCTGCGCGCCGAGGCAGATCCCGAGGGTCGGTGCGCCGGCGGCGAGCCGGACCCGCAGGGCTTCCCGCTCGGCGCGCAGGAACGGGTAGATGTCATTCTGGCCGGCACCGATCGGACCGCCGAGCACGACGAGGAGGTCGGCGCCCCCGGCTTGCTCGGGGGTGAGATCGTCGATCCCTGCATCCCGGTAGCGGATGGCGTAGCCGGCTTGCTCGATGGGGTCCGCGAAGGCGGCGAGATCCTCGAACGCCACGTGGCGGATGACGACGGCTTCGCGCATGGCCCCACCCGGTTCGCGACCGACCCGGGACGCCCCGACTCGGACAACCTGTTGTCCCAAGGCATAAAGGTTGCCCGTACCGGGGGCAATCGGCATGGTCCCGCCATGTCGATCCTCGCCGGCCGCATCCGCGCCTTCCGCCACCGCCGCGGCCTGACCCTTGAAGCGCTCGCGGCCGCCGCCGGCATCCACAAGGGGCACCTGTCCCGGATCGAGCGGGGCGAGAAGGCGCCCTCGGTCGGCACCCTGGAGGCGATCGCGCAGGCGCTGGGCGCCCAGATGGCGGAGCTGTTCGGAGAATCGGCCGGGGCCGCCGACCTGATCGTGGTGCGGCGGGAGGACCGGGCCGTGGTCCAGGACCCGGCCTACGGGGTGCAAGCGCTGATACCCGGGGCCGACGGCCGGCCCGGATCGCTCTACATCGTCGAGCCGGGGGACGCGTTCCTCACCCAGGACCGGCCGAGCCATGCCGGCCAGGAGATCGCCTACGTGCTGGAGGGCGCGGTCGAGCTGGCGGTGGCGGACCGGCTCATCACGCTGCGGGCCGGCGATTGCGCCACCTACGCGGCCGGGCTGCCGCACCGGCTGCGCCGGCTCGACGGGCGCAAGGCCGCCGTGCTGGTCTTCGTCGCCGGCTGACCGGAGCCGGCAAAAAGAAAGGGCGGCCTCACGGCCGCCCCTCCTGCGTCTCTCGCTCCCGATCCGATCACTCGGCGGCGGGGGGCAACTCCTCGATCGGATCCGCGGCGCTGCCGGCCTGCTTCTGCTGCAGGATCATCGCGTCGCGCCGGCGCGCCACCGCGCGGATGTCGGCCACCATCGAGCCCGTGCCCGCCGGGATGAGCGAGCCGACGATGACGTTCTCCTTGAGCCCTTCCAGATGGTCGACCTTGCCGTTGACCGCGGCCTCGGTGAGCACCCGGGTCGTCTCCTGGAACGAGGCCGCCGAGATGAACGACTTCGTCTGCAGCGACGCCTTGGTGATGCCGAGCAGAACCGGCACGCCCTGGATCGGCTTCTTGCCCTCGGCAAGCAGCTTCTCGTTGTACTCGGTCAGCTCCGTCCGATCGATCTGGTCACCCGCGAGGATGTCCGAATCGCCACCGTCGGTGACTTCGACCTTCTGCAGCATCTGCCGGACGATGACCTCGATGTGCTTGTCGTTGATCGACACGCCCTGCAGCCGGTAGACCTCCTGGATCTCGTTGACGAGGTAGGCCGCGAGTTCCTCCACGCCCTTGATCGCCAGGATGTCGTGCGGGGCCGGGTTTCCGTCGACGATGTAATCGCCGAGTTCCACCACGTCGCCGTCCTGCAGGTGGATGTGCTTGCCCTTCGGGATCAAGTACTCCACCGCCTCGGAGCCGTCATGCGGCGTCAGCGTGAGCCGACGCTTGTTCTTGTAGTCGCGGCCGAACGCGATGGTGCCCGACTTCTCGGCGATGATCGCCGCGTCCTTCGGGCGCCGGGCCTCGAACAGCTCCGCCACCCGCGGCAGACCGCCGGTGATGTCGCGGGTCTTGGCCGAGTCGGTCGAGACACGGGCCAGGATGTCGCCGGCATTGACCTTCGCTCCCGGATCGAAGCCGATGATGGCGTCGACCGGCAGGAAGTAACGGGCGTCAGAGCCGCGCGGCAGCTTGAGCGCCTTGCCCTCCTTGTCGACCACGACCATCGCGGGCTTCAGATCCGAGGTCCGGGCCGAGCCGCGCCAATCGACCACCACGCGCTTGGCGATGCCGGTCGACTCGTCGGTGGTCTCGGTCATGGACTGGCCGTCGACCAGATCCTCGTATGCCACGATCCCGTCGACCTCGGTGAGGATCGGACGGGTGTAGGGGTCCCACTCGGCGATCCGCTGGCCGCGCTTGATCTTGTCGCCCTCGTCGACCCGGAGCTTGGCGCCGTATTGCAGGCGGTGGACCGCCCGCTCGACCCCGTCCGACCCGACGATCACGACTGCCACGTTCCGGCCGGTGGCGATCAGGTCCCCGTCCGAGTTCTTGGCGATGGCCCGGTTGCGGATCTTGATCGTGCCCTCGAAGCTCGACTCGATGAACGACGAGTCGGCGATCTGCGCGGCGCCGCCGATGTGGAAGGTGCGCATGGTGAGCTGGGTGCCCGGCTCGCCGATCGACTGCGCCGCGATGACGCCGACCGCCTCGCCCATGTTGACGGGCGTGCCGCGGGCGAGATCGCGCCCGTAGCAGGTGGCGCAGACGCCGCTCTTGGTGGCGCAGACCAGCACGGAGCGGATCTTCACCTCCTGGATGCCCGCCGCCTGGATGGCCGGCAGGTGCCGCTCCTCGATGGTCTCGCCGGTCTTGACGATCACCGTGCCGTCGGCCGCGACCAGATCCTCGGCCGTGGCGCGGCCGAGAATGCGGGTCGCCAGCGTCGCCACGACCTGGCCGGCATCCACGATGGCGCGCATCTTGATGCCGTTGGTCGTGCCGCAATCGACCTCGCGGATCACGGCGTCCTGGGCGACGTCGACGAGGCGGCGGGTCAGGTAGCCGGAGTTGGCGGTCTTCAGGGCGGTGTCGGCGAGGCCCTTACGGGCACCGTGCGTGGAGTTGAAGTACTCCAGCACGTCCAGACCTTCCTTGAAGTTCGAGATGATCGGCGTCTCGATGATCTCGCCCGAGGGCTTGGCCATCAGGCCGCGCATGGCGGCGAGCTGCTTCATCTGGGCGGGCGAGCCACGGGCACCCGAGTGGCTCATCATGTAGATCGAGTTGACCTGCTTGTCGGCGCCGTGCTCGTCCTTCTGGACGCTCGAGATGCGGTTCATCATCTCGGCGGCCAGCTTGTCCGAGCACTTGGCCCAGGCGTCCACGACCTTGTTGTACTTCTCGCCCTGGGTGATCAGGCCGTCGTTGTACTGCTGCTCGTAGTCCTTCACGAGCGTACGGGTGGTGTCGACGATCGACCACTTGTTGTCCGGCACGACCATGTCGTCCTTGCCGAACGAGATGCCGGCCTTGAACGCGTGGTTGAAGCCGAGCGCCATGATCCGATCACAGAAGATCACCGACTCCTTCTGACCGCAGTGGCGGTAGACGGTGTCGATCATCGCCGAGATCTCCTTCTTGGTCATCAGCTTGTTGACGACGTCGAAGGGAACCTTGGCGTGCTTCGGCAGGGCGCCGGACAGGATGACCCGGCCCGGGGTGGTGTCGTAGGTCTTGGTCAGCGGCTCGCCGTCCGGGCCGATGCCGGTCCAGCGCCACTTGATCTTGGTGTGCAGCGACACGGTCTTGGCCGCGAGCGCGTGCTCGAGCTCGCCCATGTCACCGAAGACGCCCTGCATCGGGTTCTTGGCGTTGTCGGCCTTGAACTCGCCCGGCGCGCCGTCGGCCACGATCGACAGGTAGTAAAGGCCGAGCACGATATCCTGCGACGGCACGATGATCGGCTGACCATTGGCCGGGTGCAGGATGTTGTTGGTCGACATCATGAGGACGCGCGCTTCCAGCTGCGCCTCGAGCGACAGCGGGACGTGCACGGCCATCTGGTCGCCGTCGAAGTCGGCGTTGAACGCGGCGCAGACCAGCGGGTGCAGCTGGATCGCCTTGCCCTCGATCAGCTTCGGCTCGAAGGCCTGGATGCCGAGGCGGTGCAGCGTCGGCGCGCGGTTCAGCATCACCGGGTGCTCGCGGATCACCTCGTCGAGGATATCCCAGACCTCCGGCTTTTCTTTCTCGACCAGTTTCTTGGCCTGCTTCACCGTCGCCGAGAAGCCCTTGGCGTCGAGGCGCGCGTAGATGAACGGCTTGAACAGCTCGAGCGCCATCTTCTTCGGCAGGCCG
The DNA here is from genome assembly GCF_900113845.1 of Methylobacterium brachiatum. NCBI lineage: Bacteria > Pseudomonadati > Pseudomonadota > Alphaproteobacteria > Hyphomicrobiales > Methylobacteriaceae > Methylobacterium > Methylobacterium brachiatum. Next base: position 71,852 of record NZ_FOQW01000023.1, read on the forward strand.
CACTGGTGCAGCTTCAGCTCGGGGCCGACGACGATGACCGAACGGCCCGAGTAATCGACGCGCTTGCCGAGCAGGTTCTGGCGGAACCGGCCCTGCTTGCCCTTCAGCATGTCGGCGAGCGACTTCAGCGGGCGCTTGTTGGCACCCGTGATGACGCGGCCGCGGCGGCCGTTGTCGAACAGCGCGTCGACGGCCTCCTGCAGCATCCGCTTCTCATTGCGGATGATAATGTCGGGCGCGCGCAGCTCGATCAGCCGCTTGAGGCGGTTGTTGCGGTTGATGACGCGACGGTAGAGGTCGTTCAGGTCGGAGGTCGCGAAGCGGCCGCCATCCAGCGGGACCAGCGGGCGCAGGTCCGGCGGGATCACCGGGACGACGGTCAGGATCATCCATTCCGGCTTGTTGCCGGACATCTGGAACGCCTCGATGATCTTGAGGCGCTTCAGCAGCTTCTTCGGCTTCAGCTCGGAGGTGGTGACCGCGATCTCCTCGCGCAGATCGTTGGCGATCTTGTCGAGGTCGAGCTCCTGCAGGATGCGCCGGATGGCCTCCGCGCCGATCATGGCGGTGAACGAATCCTCGCCGTACTCCTCCTGGGCGCGCAGGTACTCCTCCTCCGACAGGAGCTGACGCTCCTTCAGGGGGGTGAGGCCCGGCTCGATGACGCAGTAGGACTCGAAGTACAGGATGCGCTCGAGGTCCTTGAGGGCCATGTCGAGCAGCAGGCCGATGCGCGAGGGCAGCGACTTCAGGAACCAGATATGCGCGACCGGGGCGGCCAGCTCGATATGGCCCATGCGGTCGCGCCGGACGCGCGCGAGGGTGACCTCGACGCCGCACTTCTCACAGATGACGCCCTTGTACTTCATGCGCTTGTACTTGCCGCACAAGCACTCGTAGTCCTTGATCGGCCCGAAGATGCGCGCACAGAACAGGCCGTCGCGCTCGGGCTTGAAGGTCCGGTAGTTGATGGTCTCGGGCTTCTTGATCTCACCGTATGACCAGGAGAGAATCTTCTCCGGCGACGAGATCGAAATCTTGATCTGATCGAAGCTGACCGGCGTGGCCTGCTGGTTGAAAAGGTTCATGACCTCTTGGTTCATGATCCGCTCCTTGTTGACGCCGGTTGCCCCGCGCCGGGCCCCCGTGTCCTGAAAAAGATCCGGCGCCGCGCCCCGTTCGAGCGCCGCTGACCGTCGTCACCGGAGGCCCCGCCCCTCCCCGCTCGACCGTGGCGACCCGAGGCCGCCACGGGAGGTGTTCGCGACGCCGCTACTCGGCGGCGTCGGCGGGCGGCTCGAGCTGGTCGTTGGCGGCCTTCTTGGAGGACGTCAGCTCGACGTTGAGGCCGAGCGAGCGCATCTCCTTGACGAGCACGTTGAACGATTCGGGGATGCCGGCCTCGAACGTGTCGTCGCCGCGGACGATCGCCTCGTAGACCTTGGTGCGGCCGGCCACGTCGTCCGACTTCACCGTGAGCATCTCCTGCAGCGTGTAGGCCGCGCCGTAGGCCTCCAGCGCCCAGACCTCCATCTCGCCGAAGCGCTGACCGCCGAACTGCGCCTTACCGCCCAGCGGCTGCTGGGTGACGAGCGAGTACGGGCCGATCGACCGGGCGTGGATCTTGTCGTCCACCAGGTGGTGCAGCTTCAGCATGTAGATGTAGCCCATCGTCACCTTGCGGTCGAAAGGCTCACCGGTCCGCCCGTCGTAGAGCGTCGACTGCGCCGAGCGGTCGAGGCCGGCCATCTCGAGCATCTGCTCGATGTCGGCCTCCTTGGCGCCGTTGAACACCGGCGTGGCCATCGGCACGCCGCGACGGACGTTGTTGCCGGCCTCGGCCAGCTCCTCGTCGGTCAGGCCATCGAGCTCGCCCGGAGAGTAGATCGCCGTCATCTCCTCCCGCAGCGGGGTGATGTCCTGGGTCTTCAGATAGGCATCCACCGCCTTGGAGACCTTGCGACCCAGGCCCGCAGCCGCCCAGCCCAAATGGGTCTCCAGGATCTGGCCGACATTCATGCGCGAGGGCACGCCCAGCGGGTTGAGCACGATGTCGGCATGGGTCCCGTCTTCCAGGAACGGCATGTCCTCGATCGGCACGATCCGCGACACGACACCCTTGTTGCCGTGACGGCCGGCCATCTTGTCGCCCGGCTGGATCTTGCGCTTCACCGCCACGAAGACCTTGACCATCTTCATGACGCCGGGCGGCAGCTCGTCGCCGCGCTGCAGCTTCTCGACCTTGTCGAGGAAGCGCTGCTCGAGGCGCTTCTTCGATTCGTCGTACTGCTTCTGCATCGCCTCCATCTCGGTCATGAGACGGTCGTCGATGACGGCGAACTGCCACCATTGCGAGCGCGGGTAGTCGTTGATCAGCTCGCGGGTGAGCGTGGTGTCCTTCTTGAAGCCCTTCGGGCCGGCCACCGGCGCCTGACCGATCAACACATCCGCCAGACGGGCGTAGGTGTTGCGGTCGAGGATCGCCTGCTCATCGTCGCGGTCCTTGGCGAGCCGCTCGATCTCCTCGCGCTCGATCGCCTGGGCGCGCTCGTCCTTGTCGACGCCGTGGCGGTTGAACACCCGGACCTCGACGATCGTGCCGGTGACACCCGGCGGCACCCGCAGGGAGGTGTCGCGCACGTCCGAGGCCTTCTCGCCGAAGATGGCGCGCAGGAGCTTCTCCTCCGGCGTCATCGGGCTCTCGCCCTTCGGGGTGATCTTACCGACCAGGATGTCGCCGGCATTCACCTCGGCACCGATATAGACGATGCCGGCCTCGTCGAGGTTCTTGAGCGCTTCCTCGGAGACGTTCGGGATATCGCGGGTGATTTCCTCCGGCCCGAGCTTGGTGTCGCGGGCCATCACCTCGAACTCCTCGATGTGGATCGAGGTGAACACGTCATCCTTCACGATCCGCTCGGAGAGCAGGATCGAATCTTCGAAGTTGTAGCCGTTCCACGGCATGAACGCGACGAGCACGTTCCGGCCGAGGGCCAGCTCGCCGAATTCCGTCGACGGACCGTCGGCGATGATCTCGCCCTTCTTCACCGGCTCGCCGACGCGGACCAGCGGCTTCTGCGTGATGCAGGTCGACTGGTTGGAGCGCTGGAACTTCTGCAGGCGGTAGATGTCGACGCCCGGCTTGGTGGCGTCGGCCTCCTCGGTGGCCCGGATGACGATACGGGTGGCGTCCACCTGATCGACGATGCCGGAGCGGCGCGCCGCGATGGCCGCGCCGGAATCGCGGGCGACCACGGCCTCCATGCCGGTGCCGACGAACGGCGCGTCGGCGCGCACCAGCGGCACGGCCTGCCGCTGCATGTTCGAGCCCATGAGGGCGCGGTTGGCGTCGTCGTTCTCGAGGAACGGGATCAGCGCCGCGGCCACCGAGACGAGCTGCTTGGGCGAGACGTCCATGAGGTCGACGCGCTCCGGACCCACGACGATCACGTCGCCGGCCCGGCGGCAGACCACGAGGTCTTCCGTCAGCTTCTTGTTCTCGTCCATCTGCGCGTTGGCCTGGGCGACGTAGTACTTCGCCTCCTCCATGGCCGAGAGGTAGGCGACCTCGTCGGTGACCACGCCGTCGCGCACGCGGCGGAACGGGGTCTCGATGAAGCCGTACTTGTTCACCCGGGCGAAGGTCGCCAGCGAGTTGATCAGGCCGATATTCGGGCCTTCCGGCGTCTCGATCGGGCAGATGCGGCCGTAATGGGTCGGGTGCACGTCGCGCACCTCGAACCCGGCGCGCTCGCGGGTCAGACCGCCCGGGCCAAGCGCCGAGAGGCGGCGCTTGTGCGTCACCTCGGAGAGCGGGTTGGTCTGGTCCATGAACTGCGAGAGCTGCGACGAGCCGAAGAACTCGCGCACCGCCGCGGCCGCCGGCTTGGCGTTGATCAGGTCCTGCGGCATCACCGTGTCGATATCGACCTGGCTCATGCGCTCGCGGATCGCGCGCTCCATGCGGAGCAGCCCGAGGCGGTACTGGTTCTCCATGAGCTCGCCGACCGAGCGCACCCGGCGGTTGCCGAGGTGGTCGATGTCGTCGATCTCGCCCTTGCCGTCGCGCAGCTCGACCAGCGCCTTGACGACCGCCAGCATGTCCTCCTTGCGGAGGGTGCGGACCGTGTCGGCGGCGTCGAGGTCGAGGCGCATGTTCATCTTCACGCGGCCGACCGCGGAGAGGTCGTAGCGCTCGGAATCGAAGAACAGCGAGTGGAACATCGCCTCGGCGGTGTCGAGCGTCGGCGGCTCGCCGGGCCGCATGACCCGGTAGATGTCGAACAGCGCGCCTTCGCGGTTGGAGTTCTTGTCCACCGCCAGCGTGTTGCGGATGTAGGGGCCGACATTGACGTGGTCGATGTCGAGCACCGGCAGCTCGGTGATGCCGACCTCTTCGAGGCTCTTCAGGAGCTTCTCGGAGATCTCCTCGCCGGCCTCGGCCCAGATCTCGCCGGTCTCGGTGTTGACCAAGTCCTCGGCGATGTACTGGCCAACGAGATCCTCGTCGGTGGCCTTGAGGAACTTGGTGCCCTTCTCGGTGATCTGCCGGGCGTTGCGGGCGTTAAGCTTCTTGCCGGCCTCGAGCACGACCTCGCCGGAATCGGCGTCGATCAGGTCGACGGTGGCCTTCATACCCTTCATCCGCTCGGGGTCGAACGGCACGCGCCACTCGGCGCCGTCGCGGTCGTAGACCACGCGGTTGTAGAAGGTCGACAGGATCTCCTCGCCGTCGAGGCCGAGCGCGTAGAGCAGCGACGTCGCCGGCAGCTTGCGCTTGCGGTCGATGCGGACGTGCACGATGTCCTTGGCGTCGAACTCGACGTCGAGCCAGGAGCCGCGATACGGGATGATGCGGGCGGCGAACAGGAGCTTGCCCGAGGAGTGGGTCTTGCCCTTGTCGTGGTCGAAGAACACGCCCGGCGAGCGGTGCATCTGCGAGACGATGACGCGCTCGGTGCCGTTGACGATGAAGGTGCCGTTCTCCGTCATCAGGGGCATGTCGCCCATGTAGACGTCCTGCTCCTTGATGTCCTTGACCGACTTGGCCTGGGTGTCCGGATCGACGTCGAACACGATCAGCCGCAGGGTCACCTTCAGCGGGGCCGCGAAGGTGATACCGCGCTGGCGGCACTCGTCGACGTCGTATTTCGGCTGCTCGAACGTGTAGCGCACGAATTCGAGCAGGGCCGTCGAGGCGAAGTCCGAGATCGGGAACACCGACTTGAACACGCTCTGGAGGCCCTCATCGCCGCGGCCGCCCTCCGGCTCGTCGACCATGAGGAACTGGTCGTAGGATGCCTTCTGAACCTCGATGAGGTTCGGCATCTCGGCGACTTCCTTGATCTTGCCGAAGAACTTCCGAATGCGCTTGCGACCGACCAGCGTGTTGGCCATGTGAACTCGCTCCATCCCGCGTGCCTCGCGCCCGGGGAAGCGTTCCCGAAAGGGACCTCCCGCGCCGGGCCGTAACGCGCGCCCCGCCGGACCGCGCCACCGAACCGAATCTCTCTGGCCCGTTTCAGGGCCCTCCGCCGAAGCGGCCTAAAGCCCGCGGGTGCTGCACCCGCGGGCTCCAGTCACGACAGGCCCGAAGCGGACCTCCGTGGGGTGATGGGCCGGAACCGGCCCATCGTCGACTTACTTGAGCTCGACCTTGGCGCCAGCCTTCTCGAGCTGGGCCTTGAGCTTCTCGGCCTCGTCCTTGGCGACGCCTTCCTTGACCGGCTTCGGAGCGCCCTCGACCAGGTCCTTGGCCTCCTTGAGGCCGAGGCCGGTGATCGCGCGGACCTCCTTGATGACCTCGATCTTCTTGTCGCCGGCGGCGGCAAGCACGACGGTGAACTCGGTCTGCTCCTCGACGGCGGCGGCGGCGCCACCGGCGGCCGGGCCAGCGGCGACGGCGACGGCGGCAGCAGCCGAGACGCCCCACTTCTCTTCGAGCATCTTGGCCAGGTCGGCGGCCTCGAGAACGGTCAGCGAGGACAGGTCGTCGACGAGCTTGGCAAGATCAGCCATTTTCAATTCCTCTCAGATATCGGTTCGAACGATTGGTTTTTGAAGGGCCTCAAGCGGCCTCGTCCTTGGTGGCGTAGGCCCCGAACACGCGGGCGAGCTTGGCCGCCGGCGCATTGACGACCTGGGCGATCTTGGTCGCGGGCGCCTGTACGAGGCCCACGATCTTGGCGCGCAGTTCGTCGAGGGACGGGAGCGAGGCGAGCGCCTTCACGCCGTCCGGGTTCAGGGTTGTCTTCCCCATCGCGCCGCCGAGAATCACGAGCTTGTCGTTCGTCTTGGCGAAATCGACCGCGACCTTCGCGGCTGCGACCGGGTCGCCGGAATAGGCGAGCAGGGTCGGGCCCTTCAGGAGCGGCTTGATGGAGGCGACGTCCGTACCATCGAGTGCGATGCCGGCGAGGCTGTTCTTGGCGACCTTCACGGTGGCGCCGGCCTGCTTCATCTGCGAACGCAGCTTCTGCATGTCGGCCACCGTGAGGCCCTTGTAGTGGGCCACGACGACGACGGCGCTCTGATTGAACACGCCGTTGAGCGTCGAGACGAGGTCAGCTTTTGCTGTCCGGTCCACTGGGCTCTCTCCGGTTGGCGGAACCCGGTCTCGGGCCCGCCGGTTGCACATGCCGCCCGGACGTCGTCTCGGCCTTCAAGAGACCGGGAACGTCCGAACGACGCTTCGCGGCCCTGTCCCCGCACGTGCCCCTGGGGGCCGCTTCGGGCGAGTTGGTTCAAACCGACACCTCTCTACGGCGTTTGCCGGAGCGAGGCTTTTCCTAAGTTCGGTCTTCCCCGTCTGTGCAGGCTGGTCTTTGATTAAGCCGGCGAACCGGCACCTGCAGTCTCGGACAGGACATGGCCGGACAAGGCTCCGCAGGGCTTGGCGCCCTCTGGATCCTGCCGGCCTTCGCCACCCGGTTGCCCGGGCGACATTTCATGCGGAAACCGGCCGATTGGCCGTCTCCTTCCGTGAGGATGAAATGCGTAAGGCGCGGTGTATAGAGGCTAGGACGCCGCCTGCCAAGGGCTGAAGCGCGACTTTTCCGCCGCAGGCAAGGGCCCGCGGGGGAGATCGGCTTCGGATGCAGGGTCAGTCGGGTTCAGCGCGGCCCCTCATGCTAGGCAAAGGCTCGATCCTGGGGCGCCGGCGCTCCAGGATCGAATCGAGATCGAGGTCGGTGGGGCTTGCCTGGCCCCGCACAGGCGACCCGTTACGCTAGGCCGCCTCGCGCTCCGGTGCCAGCTTGCGCCGGGCATTCTCCCACCACGAGCGCCGCCGCGCATCCTCAGCCTCGGCGGCCTTGGCGGCGTAGAACGAGGCGTTGTGCTCGCCCCGCAGGGCCTCGCGGGTGAAGCGGATCAGGTGGTGGGCGACGAAGCCCATGTTGAACACCGCCTCGATCTGCCCGCGCTTGAGCGCGTAGCCGGCGGCGCTCCAGAACGGCTTGCGGTAATCCGAGAGCAGCCCGACCCGCGTGATGATGTTGAAGCCGAGGATCAGGCCGCGGCGCAGGTTCGTGAAGGTGAGCTTGCCCTTGGTCGGCGTCTTGATCCGGTTCGGGTAGGTGGTCTGGCACTGGTGCTTGAACCGGGAGAAGAGCTGCTCCGGCTCGTAGGCGTGGGCGATCGCCCGGCGCCAGCTCGCCACGACGGTGTCGTGCGGGCGCTTGAACAGCACGTTGGATTCCAGCGCCGCGTCGTGGACCAGCCGGCCCTCGCGCTCCAGCCGGTCCCAGAGCGGGGTCTTGGGCAGGGCCTGGAGCAGGTTGATGGTCAGCACCGGGATCGCCGACTTGTCGATGAAGTCGATCAGGTTCTGCTCCGACTTGTCGCTGTCGGAATCGAGGCCCAGGATGATGCCCGACGTGACTTCGAGGCCGTAGGAATTGAGGGTCTCGATCGCCTCGTACATCGGCACGGCAGCGTTGTGGGTCTTGTCGATGCCCTTGAGCGCGTCCGCCTCCGGCGTCTCGATGCCGACGAACACGGTCATGAAGTTGGCCTGGCGCATCAGCTCGAGGATCTCGGGCTGCTTGGCCATGTTGAGCGTCGCCTCGCAGGCGAACTGGAGCGGGTAGTTGTTCTTCTTCTGCCACTCCACGAGATGGGGCAGCATCTCGCGCGTCGCCTTGCGGTTGGCGATGAAGTTGTCGTCGACGAAGTAGACGACCGCCGGATGCCCGGGCTGGCTGATGATGGCGTCGAGCTCGGCGCACATCTGCTCGGGGGTCTTCAGCCGCGGCTGACGGCCGTAGAGCTGCGGGATGTCGCAGAACTCGCAGCGATACGGGCAGCCGGAGGAGAACTGGAGCGAGCCGATCAGGTAGCGCTTGAGCGGGGCCGCCTCGTAGGCCGGGGCCGGGAAATCCGAGAGCGCCAGCCGCTCGCCGGTCTCGAACACAACCTGCTGGGTCGGCCGGGCGACGTCGGCATCGAGCCGCTCGATCAGCCGGTCGGTGGCGTCGCCGATCTCGCCGACATGGAGATAGTCGAAATCCGGGTATTTCTCGCGTGCCCCGGATACCGAGGGGCCGCCGAGCACGGCGACCTTGCCGGCCGCATGGGCGCGGCGGCCGATATCGTGGATCTGGCCCTCCTGGATATGCATCCCGGAGACGAACACGGCGTCGGCCCAGGCGAAATCCTGGGCGGAGGCGCGCCGGATGTTCTCGTCGATGAAGCGGTACTCCCAGCTCTCGGGCATGTAGGCCGCGATCACCAGGAGGCCCTGCGGGGGCATGAACGCCTTGACGCCGCCCATCAGCGGGTAGGCGTGCGAGAATGTCCCGAACGAGGGCGTGTAGGCAGGGAAGACGCACAGGATGCGTCGGCGGGTCGTGACGGAGACAGTGCTGCGCATGGCGCCTATCTAGCACAGCCGTGCGGGATGGCGCCCCCCTTCAATGCTGAGAATAACGTGATGGATCGAACCGCCGCCGGGAGACTAGGCCGCCGCCTCGCGCACGAAAAACGCCCGGCCGTTTCCGGCCGGGCGCTTCATGAGAGCGATGAGTCGAGGTTCAGGCGGTCAGGACCGTGTTCGGCTCGACCTTCACGCCCGGGCCCATCGTCGAGGTGACGGCGATGCGCTGGACATAGGTGCCCTTGGCGCCCGCGGGCTTCGCCTTGGCGACCGCGTCGGCAAACGCCTTGATGTTCTCGACGAGCTTGTCGGCGTCGAACGAGACCTTGCCGACGCCGGCATGGACGATGCCGGCCTTCTCGACGCGGAACTCCACCGAGCCGCCCTTGGCGCCGGCGACGGCGCTCTTCACGTCCATGGTGACGGTGCCGACCTTCGGGTTCGGCATCAGGCCGCGCGGGCCCAGCACCTTACCGAGACGGCCGACCAGCGGCATCATGTCCGGGGTGGCGATGCAGCGATCGAACTCGATCTTGCCGCTCTGGACGATCTCGAGGAGATCCTCGGCGCCCACGATGTCGGCACCCGCCGCCTTGGCGTCGTCCGCCTTGGCGCCGCGGGCGAAGACCGCCACGCGGACCGTCCGGCCGGAGCCGTTCGGCAGGTTGCAGACGCCGCGGACCATCTGGTCGGCGTGGCGCGGATCGACGCCGAGATTCATCGAGACCTCGACGGTCTCGTCGAACTTCGCGGTCGCCCGCTCCTTGACCAGCTTGATCGCCTCGTCGAGCGGGTAGAGCTTGGTCACCTCGATGCCCTCGCGGGCGGCGCGGATGCGCTTTCCTTCGCGTGCCATGATGTCCTCCCTCAGGCCGTGATTTCGAGGCCCATGGCCCGGGCAGAGCCGCGGATCATGGCGACGGCCGCTTCGACCGAGTCGCAATTGAGGTCGGGCATCTTCTTCTCGGCGATCTCGCGCAGCTGCGCCTCGGAGATCTTGCCGACGGACGGACCCTTACCGGGGGTCTTCGAGCCCGAAGCGGGCTTCTTGCCGATCTTCAGACCGACGGCCTTCTTCAGGAAGAAGGTGACCGGCGGCTGCTTCATCTCGAAGGTGAAGGAGCGGTCCTGATACGCGGTGATGATCACCGGGATCGGGGTGCCCTTCTCCATCTGCGCGGTCTTCGCATTGAAGGCCTTGCAGAATTCCATGATGTTGAGACCGCGCTGACCGAGCGCGGGACCGATCGGGGGCGACGGGTTCGCCGCGCCGGCCGGGACCTGAAGCTTCACGTAACCCGTGATCTTCTTCGCCATGGGATGACTCCCAAACTGCGTCCGCCGCCGGGCTGCCTAAGCGCGGGCGGGTCGGACGATTGCAGGTCGCGGTGCGATCCGTGGATCCCGGAGGCGAGGCCGGGCAGATCTTCCGCGGGTGAGACCGCCCCCGCGCGGGGTGCGGCCGCTTCGCGGCCGATGCTCAGCACCGGCCGGAAGAGGATGGGCGGCCGGAGACCGACCGCCGAAATCCGATGTCGCTCAGGCCTTCTCGACCTGGGCGTATTCCAGCTCCACCGGGGTGGCGCGGCCGAAGATCGACACGGCCACCTTGAGGCGGGAGCGGGCCTCGTCGATCTCCTCGACGGTGCCGTTGAAGCTCGCGAACGGGCCGTCGGCGACCCGGACGGTCTCGCCGATCTCGAACGCGATCGACGGCTTCGGCCGGTCGACGCCCTCGGCGACCTGGCCCTTGATCCGCTCGGCCTCGGCGTCGGGGATCGGAACCGGCTTCGACTTGTCGGCGCCGAGGAAGCCCGTGACCTTCGGGGTGTTCTTGATGAGGTGGTAGACCTCGTCGGTCAGGTCGCACTTCACCAGGACGTAGCCGGGGAAGAACTTGCGCTCGGCATCGACCTTCCGGCCGCGGCGCACCTCGACGACCTTCTCGGTCGGGACCATCACCTCGTCGAACAGCTCGGTCAGCCCGCGCTGGGCCGCCTGGTCCTTGATGGACTGCGCGACCTTGTTCTCGAAGTTCGAGTAGGCGTGGACGATGTACCAGCGCTTCGACACGGTTCCGTTCAACTCCGACAAGTCCGCGAGGTCTCCCCCGATCGATATCGCCCTTCAGAGGCCGAGCACGAGGCCGACCACGAAGCGCAGGGCCTGGTCGACCACCGTGAAGAACAGGCTGGTGACCACGACCATCACGAACACCATGATGGTGGTGATCGTGGTCTCCCGGCGGGACGGCCAGGTGACCTTGCGGGCCTCGTCGCGGACCTGGGAGAAGAACTCGCCCGGGGTCACGCGCTTCTGCGGCACCTTGGCGGGCGTGGCCGGACGGGCCGGCGGCGTGTTCGCGGGACCGCGAGCTGCGCCGCGCGCCACATCCACCTTCTTGGTCGCTTCGTTCGATGCCATGGCGCCAGTGTTTTTTGCGTGCGCGAGCCCGAGGCAGGGCCTGCTTCCGGGAACGCGAACATCCGGCGCCGAGGGCCTGGACGGGCCCGCACCGACGGTCGCTTCAGATCTCGGATTGCGCCCGCTCTAGCGCAACTCCGCCGGCTTGTCGACCGGGGCGACCGCGCGGGGTTGGGTGAGATATCTGGCAGGAGTGGAGGGACTCGAACCCGCAACCTCCGGTTTTGGAGACCGGCGCTCTGACCAGTTGAGCTACACTCCTAGCGTCCCGCCAAATGCCCGATCGCGGCGCCGCTTGCAAGAGGTTTGCGACCGCTTTGCCAGGACTTTCAGGGGGCTGAGGCCCGAAACCGGTGGCCAAACCGGCGGCGATGACGGGTTCGGCGGGCGGGTGCCCGACGCGACGACGCCGGCCTCCGCGGGGACGGAGACCGGCGCCGGTCGCTTGACGGTCAGCCGGCGGCCCGACGGGTCGGGCCGGGCGAGACCTCAGTCGTTGATGGCGGCGACGACGCCGGCGCCGACGGTGCGGCCGCCTTCACGGATGGCGAAGCGCAGCTTCTCCTCCATGGCCACCGGCACGATCAGCGTGACGTCCATGGTCACGTTGTCGCCCGGCATCACCATCTCGGTGCCTTCCGGCAGCTCGCATACCCCGGTCACGTCCGTGGTCCGGAAGTAGAATTGCGGCCGGTAGTTGGTGAAGAACGGCGTGTGGCGACCGCCCTCCTCCTTGGTCAGGATGTAGGCCTCGGCCTTGAACTTGGTGTGCGGCTTCACCGAACCCGGCTTGCACACGACCTGGCCGCGCTCCACGTCCTCGCGCTTGGTGCCGCGCAGCAGCACGCCGACGTTGTCGCCCGCCTGGCCCTGGTCGAGCAGCTTGCGGAACATCTCCACGCCCGTCACCGTCGTGGTCGTGGTCGCCCGGATGCCGACGATCTCCACCGTCTCGCCGACCTTGACGATGCCGCGCTCGACGCGACCCGTCACCACCGTGCCGCGGCCCGAGATCGAGAACACGTCCTCGATCGGCA
>NZ_FOQW01000022.1:0-88826 GCF_900113845.1 Methylobacterium brachiatum
AATTGCGTTGCGCCGGTCTGGTGGCTTGAGCGGCGTGCCCAGAACCCGATCCCATCTCGAACTCGGCCGTTAAACACGCCAGCGCCCATGGTACTGTGTCTCAAGGCACGGGAGAGTCGGTCGCCGCCAGACCCGCACAACGCAATCACACCATTCCCTCAGCACGATCACCGCGATCGGCCCCGGAGCCCGCCCCACAGGCGATCAGCCAGCCCGGACCAGCCGCACAACCTTGGCGCGGGGTGGAGCAGCCCGGTAGCTCGTCAGGCTCATAACCTGAAGGTCACAGGTTCAAATCCTGTCCCCGCAACCAAATCTCTTTCGACGACTCGACCCTTCGGAAAACCCGGCTCGCTAACGCGAGCCGGGTTTTCTGCGTTCGGGGCTATGCGTGCCTGCTTCGCTCGGTCGATCGGACGGCATCGTGGGTGCGAGCCTGTATTACGGGCCGCCGGCTCGGCCGGTTCCGGCCGGCGATCCGCGCGCGTCGCGGCCTCGAAGCCCGGCCACGGTCTCGCACGGGATGGTCCTCGCGAGACGGCCCCTCGCGGGGCGGGTCCAACCCTGTCCGCGGTGACAGGCCGAGGCCCGTGTTGCGTCGGCCTCCCGGGGGCGATGGGCACGCTGGGGTTGCGCAAGGCGTCCCCCCGTGCAGCCGGATTCACGCGGCGATGCGCGGCCCCGCCTTCCGTTCGCCCCGAAAAGAACCGATGCTGCGCCAGGCCAAGTCTCTATTGCGTCAAGCTCGGCCGGATCAGCCATGTAATAGCCGTCTCCGCCTCGACGTTTCGGTGGGCGCACCGACATCGATTGTGCACAAGCCATACTGCGGACAACCGTTTTCCTTGAGGTTGATCCCTCAATGTAGCGGTTCTTGCGCTGTTTCCGAATGTATAAGTCGATACCGAATTCGAGCCTTGACGGTTCATCGAAAAGCGATTGTATCTGCCCGCGGGATCGCGACGTTGTGCTTGCGTTCTCGACAGTTTCGACATCACGAAGAGGCGGCGGACAGGTTATGAATCGAGTCGAGGACGACAAAAGCCGCTTCGTTACGCTCGCATCCGAGATCGTCTCGGCCTATGTGAGCAACAATCACGTGCAGAGCGCGGATCTCCCGAAACTGCTCAACGACATCCACGGCGCGATCCGGGGCGTCTGCGTCGGGGCCCCGGCGGTCGCGGCCCCGAACAAGCCGAGCGCGCAGGAGATCCGGCGTTCGGTGACGCCCGACTTCCTGATCTCGTTCGAGGACGGGAAGCCCTACAAGACCCTGCGCCGCCACCTGACCCTGCGGGGCCTGACCCCGGAGGCCTATCGCGCCAAGTGGGGCCTCGATGCCGCTTACCCGATGACCGCCCAGAGCTATTCGGAGCAGCGCTCGCAGCTCGCCCGCTCGCTCGGCCTCGGCCAGCAGCGCCGGAAATCCGCCGCGCCGGCCGCCGAGCCGGAGGAGCCGGCCCCGGCGCCCACCAAGAAGCGCGGTGCCCGCCGCAAGGAAGACGCCTGACCGGGCCCGAACGCGGGCTTCCGGCAACGGTGTCGTGGGCCTGCCGCAATCGGCTCCGATAGCGTAAGGCCGCACGGCGCGCCGCCGATCGCACGGCGCGCCGACCTGCCGCCGGAGCCCTGCATGCTGACCCGCCTCGTCCTGCCCGCCCTCGTCGCAACCCTGCTGGCCGCCGGCCCCGCCGGAGCGCAGATGGCCCGCACCGAGGCCCCGGCCGCCCCGAAGGAGGGGACGGCCAAGACGGTCCCGCTCAGCCGGACCGACATCCAGCTCTCCTTCGCCCCGGTGGTGAAGCGGGCCGCCCCCTCGGTGGTCAACGTCTACGCCTCGCATGTCGAGAAGCGCTCCAACGCGCGCACCAGCGCCATGGAGGAGTTCATGCGCCGCTTCTTCGGCGAGCCGGAGGGCGGCCGCGGCCCCCGGGGCGACCGGGCCCAGCGGTCGCTCGGCTCCGGCGTGCTGGTCGATGCCGACGGCCTGGTCATCACCAACAACCACGTCATCGACAACATGAACGAGGTGCGCATCGCGCTCTCCGACCGCCGGGAGTTCGAGGCGACGATCGTGATGCGCGACACCCGCACCGACCTGGCGGTGCTCAAGCTCAAGGAGGCTCCGAAGAACCTGGTGCCGATGCCGTTCGGCGATGCCGACGCCCTTGAGGTCGGCGACTTCGTGATGGCGATCGGCAATCCGTTCGGGGTCGGCCAGACCGTAACGCAGGGCATCGTGTCGGCGCTGGCGCGCACGCAGGTCGGCTCGGCGGATTACCAGTACTTCATCCAGACGGACGCGGCGATCAACCCGGGCAATTCCGGCGGCGCCCTGGTCGACCTGCGCGGCCAGCTGGTCGGCATCAACACGGCGATCTACTCGCAATCCGGCGGCAGCCACGGCATCGGCTTCGCGATCCCCGTCGGCATGGTCAAGGCGGTGGTCGACGCGGCCCGCGAGGGCGCGAGCGTGGTGCGCCGGCCCTGGCTCGGCGCGCGCATCCAGAGCGTGACCCCCGACATCGCCGACAGCATGGGCCTCGACCATCCCACCGGCGTGCTGGTGGCGAGCCTGCAGCCCAAGAGCCCCGCGGACGAGGCCGGCCTGAAGCGCGGCGACCTGATCCTGACGATCGACGGCCAGGAGGTCGCCGACCCGGAGGCGTTCGGCTACCGCTTCGCGCTCAAGGGCGTCCAGGGCCAGACCCGGTTCGGGATCCTGCGCGGCACGGCCCGCCAGACGGTCACGGTCAAGCTCGCCCCCGCCCCGGAGACGCGCCCGCGCGACGTGCTCAAGGTGCGCACCCGCTCGCCGTTCCAGGGTGCGACCCTGGTCAACACCTCGCCGGCGGTGGCCGAGGAGCTGCAGGTCGATTTCCCGGCCGAGGGCGTGGCCGTGCAGGCCGTGGACGAGAACTCCATCGCGAGCCGGCTCGGCTTTCAGAAGGGCGACATCGTCGTGGCGGTCAACGGCGTGCCGGTGGCGACCACCAAGGACCTGGACCGGGTCACCCGCAACACCCTCAATTCCTGGGAGGTCGTGATCAACCGCAACGGCGAGATCATGACCTCGGTGTTCGGGGGCTGAGCCGGACGGGGCGCGTCCGGCTCATGGCCGTGGGCAAGGCCCGGATCCCGGGTTGCGCCCGCCGCCGGGCCCGGTGTTGATGCACGGATGTCCGACCTGTTCGCCTCCGCCGAGCCCCCATCGGGACCGGAATCCGGCCACGCCCCCGTCGCGGCGGCGAGCCGCCCGCTCGCGGACCGGCTGCGCCCGCAAAGCCTCGCCGAGGTCGTCGGCCAGGAGCACCTGACCGGGGAGGGCGGGGCGCTCACCCGCCTGCTGCGCGGAAGGAGTCTCGGCTCGCTGATCTTCTGGGGACCGCCCGGCACCGGCAAGACCACGGTGGCGCGGCTCCTGGCCCAGGGTACCGACCTGCATTTCGAGCAGATCTCGGCGATCTTTTCCGGCGTGCCCGACCTGCGCAAGGTGTTCGAGGCCGCCCGCAAGCGCCGGGCGACCGGGCAGGCGACCCTGCTGTTCGTCGACGAGATCCACCGGTTCAACCGGGCTCAGCTCGACGCCTTCCTGCCCGTGATGGAGGACGGCACCGTCACGCTGGTGGGCGCCACCACGGAAAACCCGTCCTTCGAGCTGAACGCGGCCCTGCTGTCGCGGGCCCGGGTGCTGCTGTTCCGGGCCCTCGACCCGGGCGCGATCGCGCGGCTGCTGGTCCGGGCCGAGGCGCTGACGGGCCAGGCCCTGCCGCTCACCGAGGAGGCGCGGGGCGTGCTGGTCCGGATGGCCGACGGCGACGGCCGCGCGGCGCTGACGCTCGCCGAGGAGGTCTGGCGCTCGGCCAGCCCGGGGGAAACTCTCGGCGCGGACGAGTTGCAAGAAATCGTGCAGCGGCGGGCGCCGATCTACGACAAGGCCCAGGAGGGCCACTACAACCTGATCTCGGCCCTGCATAAGACGGTGCGCGGCTCGGATCCGGACGCGGCGCTGTACTACCTGTGCCGGATGCTCGATGCCGGCGAGGACCGGCTGTTCATCGCCCGCCGGCTGGTCCGGATGGCGGTGGAGGATATCGGGCTGGCCGACCCCCAGGCCCTGGTGGTGGCCAACGCCGCCAAGGACGCGTTCGACTTCCTCGGCAGCCCCGAGGGCGAACTGGCCCTGGCCCAGGCCGCGATCTACCTGGCCTGCGCGCCGAAATCGAACGCGGTCTACACCGCCTACAAGGCCGCGACCCGGCTGGCCAAGGAGGCCGGCTCCCTGCCGCCGCCGCGCACGATCCTCAACGCGCCGACCAAGCTGATGAAGCGGATCGGCTACGGCGAGGGCTACCGCTACGACCACGACGAGCCCGACGCCTTCTCGGGCCAGGATTACTGGCCGGACGCCCTCGGGCGCCAGCACCTCTACGCGCCCACCGAGCGCGGCTACGAGACCCGCCTGGCCGAGCGCCTCGCCCGCTGGGAGGCCCTGCGCAAGGAGCGGCGCGGGGAAGGGTAGGGCGGCGTCACAGGTCGAGCGGCGCGTTGTCGATCACCTCCTTCATCACGAAGAAGGTCCGGGTCTGGCGCACCCCCGGCAGGCCGATCAGCGTCGCGCTGTGGAGCCGGTTGAAGTCGGCCATGTCGGAGACGCGGACCTTCAGGATATAGTCGAAGTCGCCGGCCACGAGGTGACAGTCGAGCAGCACAGGAATCGCCCGCACCGCCGCCTCGAACGCCGAGAAGCTCTCCGGCGTCGAGCGGTCGAGCACGACGCCGACGAAGACCAGGGTGCCCCGGCCGACCCGGGCCGGATCGACCAGCGCCCGGACCGCCCGCACGAAGCCCTCCGTGAACAGCCGCTGGATCCGGCGATGGCAGGTCGCCGCGCTGGTGCCCGACCGCTCGGCGATCTCGGCATTGGCCATGCGCCCGTCCGCCTGCAGCAGGCGCAGGATCTTGAGGTCGATCCGGTCGAGCCCTGCGGACATGGCGGTTTCTTTCGTTTTTTCGCCGATTTCCGGACGATTTCTCGTCCACTGCGGCAATCTATGCAAGTGGGCGGCCATCGGCAGGCCAAGATCGAGAGCACCTTTCAAGCCATCCGGGGTAGTTTTCTGCCGTAACCCGAAGGCGGCCGTGCCGGGTGGAAAACAATCCCGGCGGCCGGAAGACCCGGAGAGACCCGATGCTGCAAGATTTCGAGCGCTATCCCCTGACCTTCGGCCCGACGCCGATCGAGCCGCTCAAGCGGCTCACGGACCATCTCGGGGGCGAGGTCGAGATCTACGCCAAGCGCGAGGATTGCAATTCGGGCCTCGCCTATGGCGGCAACAAGCTGCGCAAGCTCGAATACATCGTGCCGGACGCGATCAAGAGCGGTGCCGACACCCTGGTCTCGATCGGCGGCGTGCAGTCGAACCACACCCGCATGGTCGCGGCGGTGGCCGCCAAGATCGGCATGAAGTGCCGGCTGATCCAGGAAGCCTGGGTGCCTCACGAGGACGCCGTCTACGACCGGGTCGGCAACATCCTCCTGTCGCGGATCATGGGCGCGCAGACGCAGCTCGTGGATGACGGCTTCGACATCGGCATCCGCGACAGCTGGAAGCGCGCGCTGGCCGAGGTCGAGGCCGAGGGCGGCAAGCCCTACGCGATCCCGGCCGGCGCCTCGGTGCACAAGTATGGCGGGCTCGGCTATGTCGGCTTCGCCGAGGAGGTGCGCAAGCAGGAGGCCGAGATGGGCCTGCGCTTCGACTACGTGGTGGTCTGCACGGTCACCGGCTCGACCCATGCCGGCATGCTGGTCGGCTTCTCCGCGGACGGACGCGCCCGCAACGTCATCGGCATCGACGCCTCCTGCACCCCGGCCCAGACCAAGGCCCAGGTCCTCGAGATCGCCCAGAACACCGCCGCCCTGGTCGGCGCGGGCGACATCGTCGCCGACGACGTCGTGCTCAACGAGGATTACGCCTACCCGGTCTACGGCGTGCCCTCGCAGGAGACCGTCGAGGCGATCCGGCTCTCGGCCCGGCTCGAGGGGATGATCACCGACCCGGTCTACGAGGGCAAATCCATGCAGGGCATGATCGACCTCGTGAAGAAGGGCTTCTTCCCGAAGGGCTCGAAGGTGCTCTACGCCCATCTCGGCGGCGCGCCGGCGCTGAACGGCTACAGCTACACGTTCCGCAACGGCTGAGGCCGGTCAGCCAAGCGCCGCACCTCCCGCATCCCCCTCATCCTGAGAGGGTGTGAGTCTTTCGGTTCTGCACCTGTGAAAGGCGCCGCGGCGCTTCTGGGACAATCCAGCCTGGCACACGAGCCGAGGCGGGACGTCTCCCGCAGGTTTTGGGCTGGGGTCGATGATCGAGCGCGACACGCCCCCTCTCCCGGGCGGGAGAGGGCTGGGGTGAGGGACCAGGCTTATCCGGAGAGGTCGCATCCCTCACCCTGTCCCTCTCCCGCACGGGAGAGGGGACCCGAGCCTGGTCCTAGGGCACAGGCCGGTCCGGGACCGCTCGGGTGCTCGGCTCGCGAGGCGGGTCGAAGGCCGACCGATCGAAAGACTCACAACCTCTGAGGCGCCTGCGCCAGCGGGCCTCGAAGGGGCCCTCTAGGAATCATGAGGCTTCTGGAGCCCTCTTTCGAGGCCTTCGCTCCGCTTCGGGACCTTATGATGCGGGTGTGGTTGGGAGCCGCGACTCCGGCGCGTGGCCCCCTATATGGCAGCGCCGGACCCGCATCGGAGAGAGCCTGGATGATCGTACCGGCACGCGCGCTGCTCCTCGGGCTTCTCGTCACCCTCGCAGGCCCCGGGGCGCGGGCCGCCTCGGGACCGGCCGTGGAGGCCGAGAACGGCATGGTGGTGTCGTCCCAGCGCCTGGCCTCGCAGGTGGGCGCCGACATCCTGAAGGCCGGCGGCAACGCCATCGATGCCGCGGTGGCGGTGGCCTATGCCGAGGCGGTGGTGAACCCGTGCTGCGGCAATATCGGCGGCGGCGGCTTCCTGGTTTTGCACCGGGCCGACGGGCAGAGCCGCTTCATCAATTTCCGCGAGAAGGCCCCCGGGGCGGCCAGCCGCGACATGTATCTCGACGCCGCCGGCAACGTCGTGAAGGGCGCGAGCCTGCGCGGTTGGAAGGCGGCGGGCGTGCCCGGCACCGTGCTCGGCCTGAACACCGCGCTCGCCGAATACGGCACCCTGCCGCTGGCCCGAGTGATGGCCCCGGCGGTGGCGCTGGCCCGGGACGGCTTCGTGCTCACCCGGGGCGACACCGACATTCTGGATTTCGGCGCGAAGCTGTTCGCCGGGCAGGCCAACGTCGCCCGCGTCTTCCTGCGCCCGGACGGCAGCTCGTGGCGGCCCGGCGACAGGCTGGTCCAGGCCGGCCTCGCCCGCACCCTCCAGGCCATCGCCGCGGGCGGCTCGGACGCGTTCTACACGGGCGAGATCCCCCGCCAGGTCGAGGCGGCATCCCGGGCGGGAGGCGGGCTGCTGACGGCGGCCGACTTCGCCGCCTACACGGTGACCGAATCCGAGCCGCTGAGCTGCCGCTACCGGGGCGCCACCATCCTGTCGGCGCCCCCGCCCTCGTCCGGCGGCACGACCCTGTGCGAGATCCTCACGATCCTCGACGGCTACGACCTGCGGGCGGCCGGCTTCAATTCCGCCCGGACCGTGCACCTGATGGTCGAGGCGATGCGGCGCGCCTTCGCCGACCGCAACATCCTGCTGGGCGACCCGGATTTCGGGCCCAACCCGGTGGCGCAATTGCTGTCGCCGGCCTACGCGGAGAAACTCCGGGCGACGATCCGGCCGGACCGGGCGACCCCGTCGGCGGATATCCGCCCGGCCCCCGAAAACCTCCCGCAGGAGAAGCCCGAGACCACCCATATCTCGGTGATGGACAGAGCCGGCAACGCGGTCTCGCTGACCTACACGATCAACGGCTATTTCGGCGCCGGGGTGATGGCGGGCGCGACCGGGTTCTTCCTCAACGACGAGATGGACGACTTCACGGTCAAGCTCGGGGTGCCGAACCTGTTCGGCCTGGTCCAGGGTGCCCGGAACGGGATCGAGCCGGGCAAGCGCCCGCTCTCGTCCATGGCGCCGACCATCGTGCTACGCGACGGCAAGGTCGCCCTGGTGGCGGGCTCGCCGGGGGGCTCGCGGATCATCACGATCAACGCCCAGACGCTGATCAACATGCTGGATTTCGGGATGGAGCCGCAGGAGGCGGTGGACGCCCCGCGCATCCATCACCAGTGGCTGCCCGACACGGTCTATGCCGAGCCGTTCGCGCTCTCGGCGGACACGCAAGGCATCCTGCGGGGCATGGGCCACACGATCGTCGAGCAGAAACCCTGGGGCGCGCAGGAGCTGATCGCGGTCCGCGCGGCCGTGCCGGATGCCGCCGACGTGGCCACCTCGGGCAACGACGCGACCCGCACGGAGCGGATGCGCCCGGGCCTGCTCTACGGCGCCAACGACAACCGCCGTCCGGCCGGTGCCGCCATCGGCGAGTAACGGGTTCCCAAAGGGCAAGCCCTTTGGCGGGGGTTCGGGGGGCGGAGCCCCTGAAGACAGCGGGACCTTAGCCCCGCTCGGCGGCTTCCCGGGCGACTTCGCGGAAACCGATGTCGCGCCGGCAGAAGCCCTCCGGCCAGTCGATCCGGGCCACCGCCGCGTAGGCGCGGTCCTGGGCGTCGGTGACGCTGTCGCCGAGCGCCGTGACCGCCAGCACCCGGCCGCCATCGGCGAGCAATTGCCCGCCCTCGGCCCGGGTGCCGGCCTGGAACACGAACACGCCGTCGCCCTCGGCCGCCTCGACGCCCCTTATCACCGAGCCCCGGACCACGGCGCCCGGATAGCCGGCCGCCGCCATCACCACGGTGAGGGCGGCCCGGTGCGCGTCGAATTCGAGCGTGATCCCGGAGAGGTCGCCCTCGCTGGCCGAGAGCAGGGCCGGCACGAGGTCGGAGGCGAGGCGGGGCATCAGCACCTGCGCCTCGGGATCGCCGAAGCGGGTGTTGTACTCGATCAGCTTGGGACCGTCCGCGGTGAGCATCAGGCCGGCGTAGAGGATGCCGGTGAAGGGGCAGCCGCGCGCCCGCATCCCGGCGAGCGTCGGCATGATGATCTCGGCCATGACCCGAGCCTCGATCTCCGGGGTCACTACCCGGGCCGGGGAATAGGCGCCCATGCCGCCGGTATTGGGCCCGCGGTCGCCGTCGAACACGCGCTTGTGGTCCTGGGCGGTGCCGAGCGGGATCGCCCGGGTGCCGTCGCACAGCGCGAAGAAGCTCGCCTCCTCGCCGAAGAGACATTCCTCGACCACCACCTCGGCGCCGGGCTCTTCGAAGAGCGACGTGAGGGCGTCCTCGGCCTGGTCCAGGGTCTCGGCGACGGTGACGCCCTTGCCGGCGGCCAGCCCGTCGGCCTTCACGACGATCGGGGCGCCCTGCCGGCGGACATAGGCGAGCGCCGGCTCGAGTTCGGTGAACCGCGCGAAGGCGGCGGTGGGGATGCCGCAGGCGGCGCAGAGATCCTTGGTGAAGCCCTTGGAGCCCTCGAGCCGGGCCGCGTCGCGGGTCGGGCCGAAGGTGCGGATCCCGGCGATCTTCAGGTCGTCGACCAGCCCGGCCACCAGCGGCGCCTCGGGCCCGACCACCACGAGGCCGATCGATTCCGCGGTGCAGAAGGCCGCCACCGCGGCGTGGTCGGTGACCTTGAGGTCCGGCAGGTTGGTGCCGTGCCGGGCGGTGCCGGGATTGCCCGGCGCCGTGAACAGGCGGGTACAGAGCGGGCTCTTGGCCAGGCGCCAGGCTAGCGCGTGCTCGCGTCCCCCCGAGCCGATCAGCAGAATGTTCATGCGCGCGCCACCATGGGCCCTGCTTCTGGGCCAAGCGTGCGGACGGGAAAAGGTTTTTTTCGGGCTGTCCCCGCTATGCCGGGATTTCCGCCCCGGCATCGTCCGGTCCCGAAAGCCGGCGGCCGCCGTTCGGGACGATGCCCGCCGCTCAGCAGCCGATGCACACACTCGTGTTGAGCCCGCCCCGGGGCGCCCGCGCGATCCCGTGCCGGCCGACCCGGCGCCCGCCATAGACGCCGTAGACCGGCGCGTGCGGCTGGAACTGGACGTTGCGCTGGAGCTGCTGGTTCAGCGTGTTGTAGTCGGAGACCCGCTGCTGGTTGAGGGTGCGGATCTGGCTCTGCAGGGCGAACGAGGCGTTGGCCGCGTTCGGGTCGTTCGGCTGCACCTGCGCCCGGGCGGCGCCCGCCGGGAGGGCGAGCGCCAGGGCGAGGAACGCGCGGGGGAAAGCGCGCATCTGTCTCTCCGTGATCAGGCCTGAATATTGTCCATCCCATCGACGCATCCAGGCTCGATCAGGTTCCTGGCCGCGTCAACCCGGCACGACCGGCGTCTTCGTCTGCGACAGGGCGTCGATCTGCTTGGGATCCAGCCCGGTATGGGCCTGCACCAGGGGATGCGGGGTCAGCGCCAGCCACTGGTTCAGCGAGATGTCGGCGTAGCGCGGGCTCTTGAACATCTCCAGGAAGGTCAGCGTCGTGTCGCCGGTATTCTCGATGTAGTGGCCCATGGCATAGGGCACGTAGCCGACGTCGCCGGCCTGGTAGTCGAAGGTGCGGGCCTTCGATTCCGAGCCGAACACCGTCATCCGGCCCTTGCCCGAGAGGTAGTACTGCCACTCGTCGCTGTTGGGGTGCCAGTGCAGCTCGCGCAGCCCCCCGGGCTCGACCTCGACCAACGCCGCCGCGATCGTCACCGAGGCCGGGAACACCGTGGAATCGGTGATGCGCACGCGCCCGCTCCTGGTGCGGATCGGCTCCTGCGCCAGCATCCGGTGGCTGAAGGTCTTCGGGACGTCGCCGGCGCCGCCCATCTTGTCGGCCGCGAGCGGGCCGGGCGTCGGCCCAGGGAAGATGTAGAGCTCCTTCTCGGGGATCTTGGCCAGCGCGCTCTCGGGCACGCCGAGGTTCTTGGCCAGGATGTCTTTCGGCGTGTGCGCCAGCCAGTCGGTCAGCAGGAAGGTCGAATCCTCCGAGAAGCCGCCGTCGTCGAACACCAGCAGGAATTCGCAGCCGTCGACGCCGTCGGCGGCGAGCCCCTGGATCGAATGCGGGATGCCGCCCGGGAAGTACCAGAGGTCGCCCTCGCCGACATCGTCCGCGAAGGTGCGCCCGTCCTGGTCGACCGCGGTGATCCGGGCCTTGCCCTTGATCATGTAGGCCCACTCGGCCTCCTTGTGCCAGTGCATCTCGCGGACCACGCCGGCCTTGAGCCGCATGTTGACCCCGGCCATGGCCTTGGAGATCGGCAGCTCGCGCACCGTGGTCTGGCGCGCCCAGCCGCCCTCTTCGAGGCGCATGTGGCTGTCGCTGAACGACCATTTCAGGTTCGGCATCGTGCCGTGGTCGGTGGCCGGCGGCGCCTGGGTGAAGGGCTCCTCGGCGGCCCGGGGGTCGTTGGTCGGGCCCAGGATGTCGGCGCCCTTGGAGCCGCGCCGGGGCAGGGGGGCGGCAGGAGCGGTGGCGGTCTGGGCCAGGGCGGGGGACGCCATCATCGCACCGCCGGCGGCGGCGATCATGGAGCGCCGGGAGATCTCGGTCATCGCGTCTCGGTCTGTTGAAGCGCGCCGTCGAAGCGGGGACCGGTTCGGCGTCCGCGCGCGGTGGAACACGGGCGCGGAGCCAGGCTCGCTCGCCCTACGATCGGGCCGCTCCGGCTCCGTCGCGAGGGTAACCGGCCGGTTCAACGGAGGATCCAGCACATGATCGTGCGCTGCGGCATCTCGCCCGGACCCCGGGCGTGGTCTATGAATTGAATACGATATTGGATGTGCTCCGGTCGGCGGGCGCCGGCCGCAGGGCGGGGCGCCTCTGCGACGGAGGACGTTCGGCGCGACCCGAGGACCAGGATGGCGGACCGGGACAGTTCAGCCGCGCGCGAGGCCGGCGGCCCCGCGCGACGCGGCCGCCTGTGGGTCGGCCTGCTGGCGCTGGCGGGAATCGGGCTCCTGGGCTACCGCCACTGGCCGGACCCGTCCCGGGCGGCGACCCCGCCGTCCCAAACGGCCCCGAAACCCCAGACCGTGCGGGTCGCCAAGGCCCAGCGGGCCTCCGACACGCTCAGCCTCACCCAGACCGGCACCGCCCAGGCCTTCGACACGGCGAGCCTCTATCCCCGGGCCACCGGCTACATCGTCGAGCGCAAGGTCGATATCGGCTCGCACGTGAAGAAGGGCGACCTGCTGTTCCGGATCAGCGCGCCGGATCTCGACCAGCAGCTCGTCCAGGCGCAGGCGCAGGTGCTGCAATTGCAGGCGGCGCTGATCCAGGCGCGCGCGATGGTCGACCAGGCCGAGGCCAACCGCCACCTCGCGGACGTGACCAACCGGCGGACCTCGACGCTCGCCGGCACCGGGGCCGAAACCCGACAGAACGCCGACACCTCGCAGGCCGGGGTGCTGGCGCAGAGCGCCAATGTCGACGCCGTCAAGGCGGCCGTGAAGGTCGCGGAGGCCAACATCGCCGCCCAGGAGGCCCAGGTCGCCCGGCTCAAGGTGCTGACGGGCTTCGAGGAGATCCGGGCGCCGTTCGACGGGGTCGTGACCACCCGCAACACCGATGTCGGCGACGCGGTCACGGCGGACACCAATACGGGTGCGCCGCTGCTGACGCTGGCCCGGGACGACGTGCTGCGCCTGGCGGTGAACGTGCCGCTCTACGCGGCCGACGGCGTCCGCGACGGCCTGGAGGCCAAGGCCGAGGTGGCGCAGCTCCCCGGGAAGGTCTTCCCGGGCCGGGTCTCGCGCTCGTCGACGACCCTGCTCCACGCCTCCCGCACCCTGGTGACGCAGGTCGACATCCCCAACCCCGACCGCGCCCTCCAGGCCGGCCTCTACATCACCCTGACGCTGGCGATCCCGCGGGTCTCCCCCGCCGTGACGGTGCCGAGCGACGCCCTGATCTTCGACCAGAACGGCACCCGGGTGGCGGTGGTGGAGGCGGGCCAGGACGGGAGCCGGCGGGTGCGGATGCGCCCGGTCACGATCTTCCGCCAGACCGGGTCCACGCTGGAGCTGCGCACCGGCCTCGACGGCGGCGAGCAGGTCGTGGTCGGCCCGCCGGCCTCGCTGCGCGACGGCGACGCGGTCGCCCTGCGGGCGGAGGGCAAGGCCGGGACGTGAGCGGCGGCCGTCATGAGGCCGATGCCTCCGTTTCGGGCAGCGTGAGCTGGGCGAGGATCGCCTCCAACGCCGCCCGGCTCCGCTTCAGGCTTTCGATGCGGTCATCCACGCGGCCGATCTGGCGACGCACCGTCATCCGCAGCTCGTCGCACGGCTCGAACGCCCCGCGCGTATCCAGCGCGCAGGGAAGGAAGTCGCGGATGACCGGCAGTGTCATGCCGGCGGCCCGAAGCAGGGTGATCCGGATGACAGCCTTCACCTCGTCCGGACCGTAATCCCGGTAGCCGGACGCTGTCCGGCCCGGTTTCAGCAATCCCTGCGCCTCATAAAAGCGCAGCATGCGGATGCTGACGCCCGACTGTCGTGACAGTTCGCCGATCCGCATTGCCCTTGACCCTGACATGGCTGTCACGGTTTATGGCCAAGGCTCGCCGACGTGAAGCACGCGGGAGCAAGCCCATGCGCGAAACCTTTCAATTCCACACGCTGATCGAGGATCGGATCGCGGAGGCGCCCGACCTGGCCCCGCTCGCATACGCGGGCTTTGCCCATTTCACCGCCATGCAAGTTCGTGACGGCCGTGTCCGAGGCTTCGACCTGCATCTCGACCGCCTACGATCGGCCTCCTTGATCCTGTTCGGCCGCGCGCGGCCGGATGAGATCATGCGGCGGTCGATTGGCGGTGCCGTCGCGCGGGGACCGGCTGCGATGTCGCTGACCGCCACCCTGTTCTCGCGCCGCGGCGAGTTCACTCCCGCTGGCGACCCTTCCGATCCGAGCATCCTGATTCGGACCGGCTCAGCCTCGGATGGGCCCACCGGGCCGCTGCGGTTGGCCGCCGTCGAACACGAGCGCTGGCTTCCCGGGATCAAACATGTCGGCGAAGCTGCCAAGACCTACTTCCTCCGCGAGGCGGTGAAGCAGGGCTGCGATGACGCGCTGTTCATTGATCGCACGGGCCGGATCAGCGAGGCGACAATCTGGAACTTGGCCTTCTGGGACGGCGAAGCCGTGATCTGGCCGGAGGCAGACCTGTTGCCCGGCGTGACGATGGGCATCCTGCGACGGCAATTGGCTGGGCTTGGGATCGTCCAGCGCAGCGCGCAGGTTCGGGTGGATGCCCTTGGGGCTCTGACGGGTTGTGTCGTGATGAACTCTTGGACACCCGCCGTTGCCGTGAGCGCTATCGGCACAGCGACGTTCCCTCAATCCGATACGCTGGTCGCGATGCTGCATCGTGCCTATCGTTCAGAGGCCCTGCTTCCGATCTGAACCTGATAGCCGTGGTGAACCGCACAGCTTGAGGCCAGCTACAGCGAAGATAAGCCGCCCGACTCGGGGCATTGCGCGGGTATTCTGTCCGGCAGCCCCCAAGATCCACCCTTTTCTTCCGGATCAAGAGAGCGGGTTCCATCGCAATGGCAGTCAAACTCCTGGGATTGCTGACCGCTATACTGGGCTTAGCCCTGATCGGCTTCGGATACAAGCTTGCGTCGGTCGGCGGATCGGCGTTCTACGTCTGGATCGGCCTCGGCCTGCTCGGCGCCGGGATCCAGCTCGCCCGGCGCCGCCAGAGCGGGTTCTGGCTCTACGCGCTCACCCTGGCGGCCGCCTTCGCCTGGACGATCCAGGAGGTCGGCTTCGACAAGTGGCAATGGATCCCGCGCGGCGCGCTGATCCTGTTCCTCGGCCTGCTGCTGTCCCTGCCGTTCGTGCCCGGGGGCTTGCGGAATGCACCGCACGACCCGTGGGCGCCGAGCCTGCGGAACGGCCCGCTGGCCCTGCGCGCCGTCGTGGCGCTCCTGGCGATCCTGGGTGTCGCGGCCTGGTTCGTCGATCCGGTGGAGACGAAGGGCAACCTGCCGAAGGTCGCGCAGGCCGGCAACGCCGCCATCGACCCGAGCGGCGTCCCCTATCCGGCCGACGACTGGGTCGCGTATGGCGGCACCAATCTGGGCCAGCGCTACTCGGCGCTGAAGGACATCGATACCGGCAACGTCCGGAGCCTGAGGGTCGCCTGGGAGCACCATACCGGCGACCTGCGCGAGGGCGACAGCAAGGATTCGAAGGAATACACCTTCGAGGCGACGCCCATCAAAGTGAACGGGCTGCTGTATCTCTGCACCCCGCACAGCATCGTCCAGGCGCTGGAGCCGGAGACCGGCAAGCTGGTCTGGGCCTTCGATCCCAAGATGCAGCGGGACGCCCAGTACCAGCACCAGACCTGCCGCGGCGTGTCCTACAACGACTCGGCCGCCTACGCGCCGCCGGCCGAGGCCGATCCGGCCACCGCCCAGGCGGCCGCGGCGGCCATCGCCGAATGCCCGCGCCGGATCATCGCGGCCTCGGTGGACGCCAAGCTCTACGCCCTGAACGCCGATACCGGCGCCCCGTGCAGAAGCTTCGGCACCGACGGCGCGGTGGACCTGAAGGCGCAGATGCCCGGCCTGCAGCGGGCGACCTACCAGCAGACCTCGGCGCCGCTGGTGACCCGGGACCTCGTGATCCTCGGCAGCGCCATCGCCGACAATTACTACGCGACCAACCCGTCGGGAGCGATCCGCGCCTACGACGTGCGCACCGGCGCGATCGTGTGGAAGTTCGACGCCGGCAAGCCCGACGACACCGCGCCGCTCAAACCGGGCGAACTCTACGAGCCGAACTCGGCGGTGGCCTGGACCCAGCTCTCGGCCGACGAGAGTTTGGGCCAGGTCTACGTGCCGTTCGGCAACCGCTCGCCCGACCAGGTCGGCGTGTCCCGGTCCAAGACGGACGAAGCCTTCATCGACGCCCTGGCGGCCCTCGACCTCAAGACCGGCCGGCTGATCTGGAAGTTCCAGACCGCGTATCATGACCTGTGGGACCGGGATAACCCGTCCCAGCCGGTGCTGCTGACCCTGCCGCACAAGGGTGAAGCGGTGCCGGCGATCCTGATCCCGACCAAGATCGGCAACATCTGGGTCCTGGATCGCCGCACGGGCGAGCCGATCGTGCCGGTGGAGCAGATGAAGGTCTCCACCCAAACCGACATCCCGGGCGAGACCCTGTCGCCGGTCCAGCCGATGTCGGCGCTGAACTTCACCCCGGCGCCGCTCACCGAGGCGGCCATGTGGGGCACGACGCCGTTCGACCAGATTCAGTGCCGCATCGCGTTCCGGTCGAACCGCTACGACGGCAACCCGTTCACGCCGCCCCAGGCGTCGGGCGGCTCGATCGTCTGGCCGGGCAATATCGGGGTGTTCAACTGGGGCTCCGTGGCCGTCGATCCGGTCAACCATTGGATGATCGCGACGCCGCAATACCTACCCTACATCTACCAGCTGTACCGGCGCCCCGCGGGCGAGCCGAACAAGCGGCTGTTCTCGACCGATCCGGAATCCAAGCCCGGCAACGAGAATCTCGGCGGCCCCTACGCGGTGTCGATCGCCCATATGCGCTCGGCCCTCGGCGTGCCTTGCAACGCGCCGCCCTGGGGCGTGCGGGTCGGGGTGAACCTCGCGGACGGCACCACGGCGTGGAAGCACCGCAACGGCACGGTGGCGGGCCAGAAGGTCGCCGGCCTCGCCGTGCCGATCCCGTTCGAGATGGGCATGCTGGCCCATGGCGGCACCCTGACCACGGCCGGCGGCGTCGCCTTCGCGGGCGCAACCCTCGACGACCTGATCCGCGGCTACGACATGCAGACCGGCGAGACCCTCTGGTCCATGAAGCTGCCCGCGGGCGGCCAGGCGACGCCGATGACCTACCGGGGCAAGGACGGGAAGCAATACGTGGTGATCGCCGCCGGCGGTCACGGCTCGCTCGGCACCACGCCGGGCGACTCGGTCATCGCCTACCGGCTCGACTGAGCGCCCGGACGGGGATCCCAAAGGGCTGAGCCCTTTGGCGGGTCGTCAGGGCGGAGCCCTGACAGGTCAGAGACCTTTCGGATCCATCAGCTTCGCCCGCGCATCCGTGCGGGCGAGGCGGGCCAGCAGGTATTCGATCTCGGCCCTGGCCTGCGGGGTGAGCGCCTGGGACGGCTTGCGCTGAGCGTCAGACGAAAAAATCCCCCGGCGCTGGAACACGTATTTGCGCACGGCGAGCCCCAGCGGGCCCTGCTGCTGCTCGTAGCGCAGGTAGGGCAGGTGGGCGTCGAACAGGTCGTGGGCCGCGTCGCGCTCGCCGGCCCGGCCGAGGCGGACCACGTCGACCAGCATCTCCGGGAAGGCGTAGCCGGTATTGGCCCCGTCGGCCCCGCGCTCGGTCTCGAAATCCAGGAACAGGCCGCCATTGCCGACCAAGATCGCGATGTGGCGCATCGAGCCGTCGGCCTCGAAGCCCCGCAAGGTCGAGATCTTCTCCAGCCCCGGCCAGTCCTCGTGCTTGAGCATCACGCAGGACGGGTTCTCGGACACGATCCGGCGGATCACGCCCGGGGTCATCTGGACCGAGAAGGTGAGGGGGTAATCCTGCAGGACGAAGGGCACGTCCGGCCCGATCGCCTCGACGGCGTTGCGGTAATAGCCGACCACCTGGTCGTCGGTGCGCAGGGTGTTCGGCGGCGCGATCATCACGCCGGCCGCGCCCATCGCCATCACCTCGCGGGCGAGCGCCCGCATGGCCGCGAAGCCCGGCGCCGTCACGCCAACGATCACCGGCAGCCGGGTGCGCCCGAGGACCTGCTTCGCGACGGCGAGCCCTTCGTCATGGTCGAGCTTGCCCGCCTCGCCGAGCTGGCCGAGGATGGTCAGGCCGTCGACGCCCGCGGCCCCGAAAAAATCGGTCATCCGGTCGAGGGAGACCGCGTCGATCCGGCCATCCGGGTGGAACGGCGTCGGGGCGATCGGCACGACGCCGCGGAGATCGCTGGTGAGGGGCATGCCGGTTCTGTCCTCCGTCGCGCGGCAAGGGGGCAGCCGAGGGGGCGGCCGCGCGGGCGGGGATCATAGGGCATCCCGCGAAAAGGTGATCGCCGGCTGTGCCAAAAAGATCCGGCGCCGTCAGGGCCGGGCCTCGGCCGGCCGGACGACCGGCTGCTGCCCGGCGCGGGGGCGGGCGGCCCGACCGGAGCGCCCGGCCAGGGCCACCGAGCCCTGCTGCAGGGCGATGAAGGCGAAGAGCAGCAGGCCGGTGGCGATCTTGGTCCACCAGCTCGACAGGGTCCCGTCGAAGGTGATCGCCGTCTGGATCAGGCCGCCGATCATCACGCCGAGGAACGTGCCCAGGATGCCGCCCTGGCCGCCGGTGAGCAGCGTCCCGCCGATCACCACGGCGGCGATGGCGTCGAGCTCGACGCCCACCGCCGAGAGCGGGGTGCCCGAGGCGGTGTCGAGGGAGAACACGATCCCGGCAAGCGCCGCGAGCAGGCTCGACAGGGCGTAGATCGCGATGGTGTTGCGCCCGACCCGCACGCCCATCAGCCCGGTGGTGTGGCGGCTGCCGCCCAGCGCGTAGACGGTGGCGCCGAAGCGCGTGGCGTGGAGCAGCACCCCGCCCACCAGGAAGACGGCCAGCATCACCCCCGCCGTCAGGGTCAGGCGCCCGCCGCCGGGCAGGCTCAGGGACAGGTCGGCGACCGCGCTGTAGAGGGGCGCGTTGATCGGGACCGACTCGGTGGAGAGCAGGAAGCCCGCGCCCCGGGCCAGGAACATGCCGGCCAGGGTCACGATGAAGGGCGGCATCTCGAAGACGTGGATCAGCGCGCCCATCGCGGCGCCGAACAGGGCGGCGGCCCCGAGCACGATCGCGAAGGCGGCGAGGGGCGGGATCCCCCAGCGCTCGATGGCGAGCGCCAGGAACACCGTGGTGAACCCGACCACCGAGCCGACCGAGAGGTCGATGCCGCCCGAGATGATCACGAAGGTCGTGCCGACCGCGACGATGCCCAGGAAGGCGCTGTCGGTGAGCAGGTTGCCGACCACCCGGGTGGTCAGGAAGGCGGGGAACTGCGTCGCGCAGAGACTATAGCCGACCGCGAACAGGAGCGCGGCGACCAGGACCGGAAGGTTGCGGCTCATCACGGCTTCCGCAGCAGCAGGGTCAGGCCCGAGAGGCGGGGCGACTGGAGCAGGAGCACCGCCAGCACCACCGCCGCCTTGACCACGAGGTTCAATTCCGGCGGCAGGCCGGAGAGCAGGATTCCGGTGTTCATCGCCTGGATGATGAAAGCGCCGAGCACCGCCAGCCACAGGCTGAACCGCCCGCCGAGCAGGGACGAGCCGGCCACCACCACGGCCAGGATCGCGTCGAGCTCCAGCCACAGGCCGGCATTGTTGGCGTCCGCGCCCAGGATGTCGGCGGCCGCGACCACGCCGGCCAGCGCCGCGCAGAGGCCGCTCCAGGCATAGACCGCCACCGTCACCGACCGTGTGTCGATGCCGGCGAGCGCGCTGGCCCGGGCATTGCCGCCGGTCGCCTCGATCATCAGGCCGAGCGCCGAGCCGCGCACCAGGGCGAGCGTCAGGAGGAGCATGACGAGGACCAGCACCACCGGCATCGGCACGCCGAGCAGGGCTCCCCCGCCCAGGAAGGCGAGATCGGGCGACGTGAAGGTGACGATGCGCCCCTCGGTGATCAGCTGGGCGATGCCCCGGCCGGCGACCATCAGGATCAGGGTGGCGACGATCGGCTGGATCCGCAGGCTCGCCACCAGCAAGCCGTTCCACAGCCCGCAGGCGAGCCCGGTGCCGAGGGCGGCGGCGAGGACCACCGGCAGGGGGTAGCTGTCCGCGAGGCTGGCCGCGACCGCGCCCGCGATGGCCATCACGGCGCCCACCGACAGGTCGATGCCGCCGGTGGCCACCACCAGCACCATGCCGAGCGACAGGAGCGCCACCGGCGCGCCGCGGTTGAACACGTCGACCAGGCTGCCGAACAGGCGCCCGTCCTGGAGATGCACCGCGAGGAATTGCGGCGAGGCGAGCCGGTCGGCCAGGAGCACGGCCGCGAAGGCGAGGAGCTGGGGCGCTCCGGAGCGAAGGACGCGCATCAGGCGGGTTCCGGGACCAGTGCGGGCGCTGCCTCGGCAGCGATCGCCCGGAGGATGGCGGTGAGGTCGACCGCGCTGCCGGCGAGCTCGGCCACCTGGGCCCGGTCGCGCATCACGATCACCCGGTCGGAATAGGTCACGATCTCCTCGAGCTCCGAGGAGATCACCAGGAGGGCGAGCCCCTCGTCGCAGAGCCGGCGGATCAGCCGGATGATCTCCGCATGGGCGCCGACATCGATGCCGCGGGTCGGCTCGTCGAGGATCAGCAGGCGCGGCTCGGTGGCGAGCCAGCGCGCCAGCAGCGCCTTCTGCTGGTTGCCCCCGGACAGGAGCCCGATCGGCCGCTCCGGATCGGGCGGGCGGATGTCGAGCATCGCGATGAAGTCGCGGGCGATCTTGTCCTGGGCCGCCCGGCCGAGGGGCCGGAACGGGCCGCGCCGGGCCTGCAGGGCCAGCACGATATTCTCCCGCACCGTCAGGTCGGCGACGATGCCCTCGGTCTTGCGCTCCTCCGGGCAGTAGCCGAACCGGTGGCGCAGGGCGTCCCGGGGCCCGCCGATCTGGACCGGCTTGCCGTCGAGCCGGATGCGGCCGCGATCGGCTCGCTCGGCGCCGAACAGCAGGCGGGCGGTCTCCGTCCGGCCCGAGCCGAGGAGGCCCGCGAGGCCCACCACCTCGCCGCTGCCCACCGTGAGGTCGATGGGCTGGAGGTAGCCGGCCTTGCCGAGCCCTTCCGCCTGCAGGACCGGCGTCCCGGATCCGGCGCGGGCCGGCCGGTCCGCCTGCTCCACCCGCGCCTCGGTCTCGGCGAGGTCGTGGCCCAGCATCGTGTGCACGAGCTCGATGCGCGGGAAGTGCGCGGTCTCGCGCTCCGTCACCAGCCGGCCGTTGCGCAGGACCGTGATCCGGTCGGTGATCGCGTAGACCTGCTCCAGGAAGTGGGTCACGAAGACGATGCCGATCCCCCGCTCGGCGAGGCGGCG
Source organism: Methylobacterium brachiatum (assembly GCF_900113845.1). Classification (NCBI taxonomy): domain Bacteria; kingdom Pseudomonadati; phylum Pseudomonadota; class Alphaproteobacteria; order Hyphomicrobiales; family Methylobacteriaceae; genus Methylobacterium; species Methylobacterium brachiatum. The sequence continues at coordinate 21,169 of NZ_FOQW01000022.1, forward strand.
CATCACGCCGAACAGCACCGTGACCTCATGGGTGTCGAGGCTCGCGGTCGGCTCGTCGAGGATCAGCGCCCGGGCCGAGAGATCCACCGCCCGGGCGATCGCCACGAGGTGCTGCACCGCCACCGGGTAGCGTCCCAGCGGCGCGCCGACATCGATCGACAGGCCGAAATCCGCGAGCAGCGCGACCGCGCGCCGGCGCATCTCCCGGTTGCGCACGAGGCCGAACCGGGTCGGCTCGCGGCCGAGGAACAGGTTCTGGGCCACGGTGAGGTTCGGCAGCAGGCCGACCTCCTGGTAGACCGTGGCGATGCCCGCCCGCGCCGCGGCTTCCGCCGAGCGCGGGGCGATCGGCTCGCCGTCGAGCCAGACCTCGCCGGCATCGCGCCGGACGACGCCGGTCAGGGTCTTGATGAAGGTCGATTTGCCGGCGCCGTTCTCGCCGAGGAGGGCGTGGATCTCTCCCCGGCGCAAGGTGAAGTCGACCCCTGCGAGGGCCTGGTGCCCGGCAAAGCTCTTCGAGAGCCCACGGACGGTGAGCAGGACGGAATCGGACACGATGCGATCGCAGAGGTCGGGCGGCGCGGGGCGCGTCAGTAGCCGAGGTTCTTCTTGCTGTTGTAGACCTTCATCGGGTCATCGGCGGCGGTGTAGAGCTTCGACTCGGTCTGGATCCACTTGGGCGGGACGGTGCCCTTCTCCTTGTAGGCCTTGAGCGCGTCGAAGGCGGGGCCGGCCATGTCGGGAGTGAGCTCGACGGTGGCGTTGGCCTCGCCGGCGGCCATCGCCTTGAAGATGTCGGGCACGGCGTCGATCGAGACCGTCAGGATCTCCTTGCCGGGCTTCAGGCCGGCCTCCTTCATCGCCTGGATGGCGCCGACCATCATGTCGTCGTTGTGGGCGTAGACCGCGCAGATCGCGCGGCCGCCCTCCGCCTTGATGAAGCTCTCCATCACCTCCTTGCCCTTGGCCCGGGTGAAGTCGCCGGTCTGGCTGCGCACGAGCTTGATGTTGGCGTGGGGCGCGATGGCGGCGTCGAAGCCCTTCTTGCGGTTGGTGGCGACGCTGGCCCCGACCGTGCCCTGGAGCTCGACCACGTTGCAGGGCTTGTCGCCGACCGTCTTGGTCAGCCAGGTGCCGGCGACCCGGCCTTCCTCGACGCTGTCGGAGGTGACGGCGGTCAGGTAGAGGTCCTTGCCGGCGGGATCGATGTCGCGGTCGAGCAGGATCACCGGGATCTTCGCGTCGCGCGCTTCCTTGAGCACGGAATCCCAGCCGGTGGCGACCACCGGGGCGAGCAGGATCCCGTCGACCCCTTGCGCCACGAAGGACCGGATCGCCTTGATCTGGTTCTCCTGCTTCTGCTGCGCGTCGGCGATCTTGACGGTGATGCCGCGCTTCTTGGCCTCGTCCTTGGTCACGGTGGTCTCGGCGGCGCGCCAGCCGGATTCGGAACCGATCTGCGAGAACCCGACGGTCAGCGAGGCCGCCTGGGCCCCGCCGGCCCACGCGAGAAGCGCGCCCGCGAGCATGGCCTTGATGGAAATGGTCCCTCTCATCGACGTCCCCCCATTCGAATGTTTCCGCCGCCTCTTCAGGACGATCGGTCGGCATATGTATGACATATGCACGGCGCGTTGAACAGCCGCATCCCTCGGGTTGCCGACCGCGCCGCCAAGTCCCGGAGCGCGGCGCTATTCGCACCGGCCTATCGGCCGCGCGACCGGTAGAACAGCACTTTATCTCAGTCTCTTGTGGTCGTTGACTGATGTCGAGGCCCCGAATGCCGCCTGCCAGCATCGGGCCGGCGAGGTGCGCTTTTCACCTTTGCCGCCGCGCTTTCCGGAAGCCGGGTTGGTGCGCCGGCGCCGGTTTCCCGGCTGACGGGGGCCGGCGATTCGCCGAACGGATCACCGTGCAGGACGGTAATTGTATGAGTTTACGGCGCGTGGGCTCGATCGCTGCCGGGACGGTGCGAACCGGTGATGGGCCTGGAGCGGTGCCCGTGCCGTCCCTCAGACGGAGCGAACGGCCCGGCAAACAACAAAAAACCCTGCCCGAGCGGGCAGGGTTCTCGTCGTTCGAACCGTCGGACGCGGGGAGCCGGACGGCAAAGATCCGCCCGGCCCGCCGGGATCAGCCCAGGAGCTTGTCCAGGGTGATCGGCATCTCGCGCACCCGCACGCCGGTGGCGTGCCAGACCGCGTTGGCGATGGCGCCGACCGTGCCGGTGATCCCGATCTCGCCCACGCCCTTCACGCCGAGCGTGTTCACCACGGAATCGTCCTCATGGACCAGGATCGCTTCCATGGCCGGGATGTCGGCATTCACCGGCAGATGGTACTCGGCGAGGTTGTCGTTGAGGAAGCGGCCGGTGCGCGGGTCCATCTCGGCCCGCTCGTGCAGGGCGAAGGACAGGCCCCAGATCATCCCGCCGTAATACTGGCTCTGGACCAGCCGGGGGTTGATCACCCGGCCGGCCGCGAAGGCGCCGACCAGCCGGCTCACCCGGATCTGGCCGAGATCGGGATCGACCTTCACCTCCGCGAAGACCGCCCCGTGGGCGTGCATCGCGTAGGATTTCTGCGCCGCCGGGTCGGCGCCGGCCTTGCCCTGGCCCTCGATGCTGGCCCGCCCGGCCCGCTTCAGGATGTCGGCGAACGCCTCGCTGCGGCTCGGGTCGTCGCGCCGGGTCAGGCGCCCGTTTGCGGCGGTGACGCCGGCATTGCCCGCGCCGTAGAGCGGGGAGGCCGGGTCGTCGGTGGCGAGCTTCGCCAGCTGGGCGATCACGTCCTGGGAGGCCGCGTGGATCGCGTTGCCGGCGGTGGCGGTGTGGCCGGAGCCGCCGGCGATGCCGGCATTGGGCAGGTCCGAGGAGCCCATCCGGAAGGTCAGCGCCTCCATCCCGATCCCGAGCCCGTCGGCGGCGATCTGGGCCAAGGCCGTCCAGGCGCCCTGGCCCATGTCGATCGCCCCGAGCTCCACCGTGCCGGTGCCGTCGGCGCGGATCTCGGCCCGGGCCATGCCCTCGAAGATCAGGGCCGGGAAGGTGGCGGTGCCCATGCCGGTGCCGACCAGGAACCCGTCCTTGTCCCGGGTCTGACGGGGCCGGAGCGGGCGCCCGGCCCAGCCGAACGCCTCGGCACCGCGCCGGTAGCACTCGCGCAGGGCCTTGGAGGAGAACGGCTTTCCGGTGATCGGCTCGACCTCGGCGTAGTTGGCGAGGCGGAACTCCAGCGGGTCCATGCCGAGTTCGTGCGCCATCTCGTCGAGCGCGCTCTCCAGGGCCGCGCTGCCGCTGGCCTCGCCGGGCGCCCGCATGAACAGCGGCGTGCCGGTATCGAGCCGCACCGCCTCGTGCCGGATGGCGATGGCCGGGCTGGCGTAGAGGGTGCTGGTCGCCCGGCCGGCCGGCTCGAAGAAGTCGTCGAAGCTCGACGAGGCGGTCAGGATGTGGTGGTCCAGAGCCGTGAGCTTGCCGGCCGCGTCGGTGCCGAGCCGCAGCGTCTGCCGGGTCGGGCCGCGATGGCCCATCGGGCCGTACATCTGCGACCGGGTCGGCACGAGCTTGACCGGCCGCCCGACCATCCGGGCCGCCATGCAGGCGAGCACCTGCGGCCCCGAGGGCACGCCCTTCGAGCCGAAGCCGCCGCCGAGATAGGGGCTCTCGATCTGGATGTCGTCGGGCCGGATCCCGAACAGCCCGGCGAGCCGTCCCTGCGAGATCGCCAGGCCCTGGGTCGGCATGTGCAGGGTCAGCCGGTCGCCGTCCCACTGGGCCAGGGCCGCGTGGGGCTCCATGGCGTTGTGGTACTGGGCCGGCGTCTCGTAGGTGGCCGCGATGGTGCTCGAGGCGGCGGCGAGGCCCGCCTCGACGTCGCCATCGCTCTCGGCCGGGGGCGCGCCGACGCCGACGGCATCCGGGGTGAACACGTCGCCCGCGTCGAGGCCGATGCGCGGCGTCTCGGTCTCGTAGGTCGGCGCCAGCAGCCGCGCGCCCTCGGTGGCGGCCTCGAGCGTCTCGGCGATCACCACGGCGATCGGCTGGTTGGCGTAGCGGACCCGGTCGTTCTGCAGCAGGTCGAGGCGAAAGATGAACGGCCCGGCCTTGGCGTCCGGGTCCTGGGCGAGCTTCGGGGCATTCTCCGGGGTCATCACCGCGACGACGCCCGGATGGGCCTCGGCGGCGGCCCGGTTCAGGCCGGTGACCCGGCCCTTGGCGATCCGGGCGACGCAGAGCGCCGCGTGCAGCGTGCCGGGGGGCAGGTTGTCGGCGGAGAACCGGGCCTGGCCGGTCACCTTGAGGGGGCCGTCCCGCCGGGTCAGCGGCTGGCCGATGCTGGAGCCGTGGCGAGTGCCAGCGGCGGCGTTCTGGGGTGTGGCGGTCGCGGTCATGCGGTCTGTCCTCAGACGATGCCGAACGGGGAGGCGGGAAGGGCCGGGATCCGCGCGGGGGTCCCGGCGGCGGCCAGCGTCAGCGCCCGGACCGCGACGCGGCGGGCGAGCTCGATCTTGAAGGCGTTGGCCTCGCCGGTGGGCTTGGCGCCGTCCAGCGCCAGGGCGGCGGCCCGGGCATAGGCCTCGGGGGAGGGCGCCTGGCCGGCGAGCGCGGCCTCAGCCGCCTCCACCCGCCAGGGCTTGAGCGCCAGCCCGCCGAAGGCGAGCCGGGCCCGGCCGATTTTTGCGCCGTCGAGCGTGAGGGCCGCTGCCGCCGAGACCACCGCGAAGGCGTAGGAGGTGCGGTCGCGGACCTTGAGGTAGCGGGCATGGCCCTGGAACGCGGCCGCCTCGGGGGGCAATCGCAGGGCGGTGATCAGCTCGGCCGGGCGCAGCGCGGTCTCGTGCTCCGGATGGTCGCCGGGCAGGTTGTGGAAGGCGTTGAGCGGTACCTCCCGGGCGCCGTCCGGCCCGGCGATCTCCACCACCGCGTCGAGGGCGGCGAGCGGCACGCAGAAATCGGACGGGTTGGTGGCGATGCAGTGCTCGCTCCAGCCCTGGACGGCGTGGATGCGGGTGGCGTGCCCCAGGGCCGCGCAGCCGGAGCCGGGCGCGCGCTTGTTGCAGGGCGAGACCGCGTCGGTGAAGAACGGGCAGCGGGTCCGCTGCATCAGGTTGCCGCCCACCGTGGCGGCATTGCGCAGCTGCGCCGAGGCGCCGGCCAGCAGGGCCTCGGCCACCATCGGGTAGGTCTTCGCGAAGGCCGGGTCGTGCGCGAGGTCGCTGTTGCGCACCAGGGCGCCGATCCGGGTGCCGCCGTCCGGCAGCGTCTCGATGCTGGAGAGACCCGGCAGCCGGGTGATGTCGACGATCCGGGCCGGGGCGGTGACGCCGCCCTTCATCAGGTCGACCAGGTTGGTGCCGGCGGCGAGATAGGCGGTGTCGGGACGCTGCCCGGCCGCGACCGCCTCCGGCAGGCTCGCCGGGCGGATGTAGTCGAAGTTCCTCACGCCGCGTCCTCCCGGTGCTCGTTCTGGGCCGCAGCGTCCTGAACCGCGTCCAGGATGCCGGCATAGGCGCCGCAGCGGCAGAGGTTGCCGCTCATGCCCTCGCGGATGCGCTCGGGATCGGTGCCGGCATGGCCCTCGCGGATCAGGCCGACCGCGCTCATGATCTGGCCGGGGGTGCAGAACCCGCACTGGAAGCCGTCATGGGCGATGAAGGCGGCCTGGACCGGATGCAGCCGGTCGCCCTCGGCCAGCCCCTCGATGGTCAGGATCTCGGCGCCGTCGAGGCTCACGGCGAGCGTCAGGCAGGCGTTGATCCGCCGCCCGTCCACCAGCACCGTGCAGGCGCCGCACTGGCCGCGGTCGCAGCCTTTCTTGGCGCCCGTCAGGCCGAGACGTTCGCGCAGGAGGTCGAGGAGGGTGACGCGCGGATCGTCGAGGGCGATCTCGCGGGCCTGCCCATTCAGGGTGAGCCTGAGGGGAATGGTCATGCTGGGTCCCGGCTGGCAAAGGCTGGAACCGTTACAGATAGCCGCCCCCCCGCCCCCGGCGAGGCCCGGGGCGGGTATTATGTGCGCCAGCTCACAGGCCGGTACGCCTGCGCCGATCCGCTTACTTGACCGTCACCTCGGAGACGGACTTGAGCACCGTCTTGCCCTTCCCGGTCTTGATCTCCACGGCGGGCTCGTCCTTCGAGGCCTCGCGCTTGACCGTGTTGCCCTTGATGGTCTTCTCGACGTCCTTGGTGTGGACCTTGGTCACCGCGCCCTCGACGGTGCCCTTACCCCACTTGTAGGTGACGTCGTCCCCGGTCTTCACCTTCGCCTTGCTCATCGCGCACTCCATCGTCTGGTGCGGGAGAAGGCCGCCGGGGGCGGGGGCGTTCCCGGGCTTCCACGGCCGGGATGCCGCAGGTCCGGGCGCGGTGCCGAAAGCGATGCGGCTCAGGATGACGTCGCCTGGGCTCCCGCGGGCCGCGTCCCATCGGACGATGATGGGGAAGGCCTTATGCGCCGGCCTGATCGGCACGTGTACCGACGGTCGAACACCCAACCGTGTCAGTCCGGGGCCGCGAAGCAAAGCCCGGGAATGACCGGGCGATTCAGACGCGCCCGTCCCATCACCGACCGAAGAGGCGGTCCGAGACGCGGCGGGCAGCCTCAGCGCCCGACTTCCCCGCGCAACGCCGCGACCATCGCCTCGACCGTGGCCTGGGCGGTGTCGCCGAGGTCGATGTCGGTCTCGCCGGCGGTGACGAGGCCGCGCTCCTCCAGCTCCTTCACGCCCGCCGGGTCGGCCTCATGGCCGGCGCCGTCCTTGCGGATGACCGAGGTGACCCGCTCGCCGCTGACGAGGCGGTGATAGGCCGCGAAGGCGAAGATCGAGAGCGCCTTGTCGGAGAGTCCGTTCACATCGTCGGCCATGGTGCCATCCTTCGAGACGGGGGATTGACGGAACGCCGCCCGGCGCCGACGGGTCCGGGGGCGGGCGGGGGTGCGACGATCCGGTGCGACGACAGGGGCGACGACGGATGCGCCGCCGGAGGCTAGAGCGCGTGCCGCCGCGAGGGGCGCCGGTTCGGCGTCAGCGCGCGCGTCGGATCGCGGTCCCGGAGCCGGGCCCGCAGCTCCGCGTCGCCCTGGGACCGCCTTCCTGCTAATCTGCCGCCGCCCATGACCGCACAGACCGATCAGACCGCAGTGGAACCCAGCCCCGACGCGCCCACGGATCCCGCCGCGCCCAGACTCGCGCCGCCCGATCTCGGCGACCGCCTGCGCCAGCAGGTGATCCTGTCCGAGTTCGGCGTCGAGGCCCTGCGCGGCACCGATGTCGACCACCTGCTGCAGCGGGCCGCGGAGCTGTGCGCCCAGGGGATGGGGGCCGAGTTCTGCAAGGCGCTGGAATACCGCCGGGGCGAGGACACGCTGCTGGTGCGCGCCGGCGTCGGCTGGGGCCCGGAGGTGATCGGGCAGGCCCGGGTCGGGGCCGACCTCGCCTCCCCGGCCGGCTTCGCCCTCAAGACCGGCCGGCCGGTGATCTCGAACCATCTCGCCGAGGAGACCCGCTTCCGCACGCCCCAGCTGATGGCCGAGTACGGCATCCGCCGGGCGATCAACGTGCTGATCGAGAACCGGGACGGGGCCTTCGGGGTGCTCGAGGTGGACGACACCCGCGAGGGCATGTTCGAGGAATCCGACATCGCCTTCATGCAGGGCTTCGCCAACCTGCTCGGCGGCGCGATCGAGCGCCAACGCACCGAGAGCCTGCTGCGCGCGGCACTGGCCCGGCAGGATCTCCTCGCCCGCGAGATGAGCCACCGGGTCAAGAACAGCCTCGCCATCGTGGCGAGCCTGCTCGCCCTCCAGGCCCGGGCCGCCGAGGCCGAGCCGGCCGTGCAGGCGGCCCTGTCGGATGCGCGCAGCCGCGTCGAGGCCATCGCGGGCGTCCACGACCAGCTCTGGCGGCAAGGAGACAAGACCGGGGACGGGGAGGGGGAGGGCGTGCCCGGCGAGCTCGACCTCGCGCCCTTCCTGGAGAAGCTGGTGGCCAATCTCGACAGCGGCGCCCCGGGCCAGTCCCTCACCTGCACGGCGGCGCCGCAGCGGATCTCGGCCGACCGGGCGATCCCGATCGGGCTCCTGGTCAACGAGCTCGTCACCAACGCGCTCAAATACGCCTACCCGCCCGAGACGCATCCGGACGGCGGCGCGATCCGGGTCCGCGCGGAGCGCGAACTCGACACCCTGGTGGTCGAGGTCGCCGACGACGGCGTCGGGCTGCCGGCGGATTTCGAGATCGGGCGCAGCTCGAAGAGCCTCGGCATGCGGGTGGTCGGCAGCCTCACCCGGCAGCTCGGCGGCACGCTGACGGTGCCGCGGACGGGGCAGGGCGCCTGCTTCCGGCTCGAAGTGCCCCTGGCGGGTTGAGCCGCCGTCCCGCCCCCCTGCCCAAGTTCAGGTAGATTCGGACGAAGAAACCGGGCAAAAGTGGCAATCGCCGTCGGGGCACCCCGGGATCGGCGCTTGCGGAGGGGGCGGGATGCGACGGCGGCGCGTGCTGCTGGCAGGGCTGGCCCTGGCAGGCCTCCTCACCCTTGCCGTCCTGACTCTCGCCGCCCTGGCCGGGCCGGACCTGCGCGCGCGGGGCGCTCCCCTGCTCGCCACCTTGAACGGCCTCGTCACGGCATTCCTGCCGGAGGCGCCGGCCGCCGTCCCGGAGCCGAAGGCGACTGCGCGGGTCGCCGTCGAGGACGGGCGCACGATCGTGCGGCTCACCCCGGAGGAGCGCGACCGGGTCGGCCTCCGGACCGCCATCCTGCCGGCCCGGCCGCACCGCCAGGAGCTGACCGCCTATGGCAGCGTCCTCGACCTCGCCCGGGTGACCGAGCTGACCAACGCCTATGCCGGCGCGGTGGCCGGGCTCCAGACCGCCCGGGCCCGGGCCGAGGTCTCGGCCAGCGCCGCGCGGCGGGCTCGCAGCCTCGGCCCCGCCACCATGGCGGCTGCCCAGATCGAGACCGTCGAGGCCACCGTGCTGACCGACCAGGCCGCCGTCACAACCGCGGAATCGCAGCTGCGCACCCTGGCCGCCACCGCCCAGCAGGAATGGGGCCCGGTGCTCGGCCGCGCCATCGTCGAGCGCGGGCCGCTGGTCACCCGCCTGATCGAGCGCGCCGACTTCCTGATGCAGGTGACCCTGCCCCCGGGCGAGGCCCTGAACCCGCCGCCGGACGCCGCCTTCGCGGAGGTACCGCCGCAGAGCGACCGGGTCCCCCTGCGGCTGGTCTCCCCGGCGACCCGCACCGATCCGCGGATCCAGGGCCAGAGCTTCTTCTACCGCGTCTCCGGGGCGGGCGGCCTCCTGCCCGGCATGAGCACGATGGCGTTCCTGCCGGCCGCCCGCTCGGCCACCGGGGTGCTGGTCCCGGAGGACGCCGTGGTGCACGGGGAGGGGGGGACCTGGGTCTACCGGGGGATGCAGGGCGGCTATGTCCGCCACCCGGTCCGGGCCGACGCGCCGCTCTCGGCCGACGCCTTCGTGGTCGAGGACCTGCCCGACGGCACCGAGATCGTGCTGAAGGGCGGCCAGGCCCTGCTCTCCGAGGAGATGAAGGGCCAGATCCGGGTCTCCGGCGACGACGATGACTGAAGCGCGCGCCGCCGAAGTGGACACCGGTTCGGCGCCGGCGAGCGCGTTGAATCACGGTGAGCCCCTGCCCCGCGGCCCCCAGGCCGGGCTGGTCGGGTTCTCGGTGCGACGGCCGCACGTGGTGCTGGCCCTCGCCTGCGCGCTCCTGGCCTTCGGGCTCTACGCCCTGCGCAGCGCCCGCTACGACGTCTTTCCGGAATTCGCGCCGCCCACCGTGACGATCCAGACCGAGGCGCCGGGCCTCGATCCCGAGCAGGTCGAGGTCCTGGTCACCCAGGCGATCGAGGGGGCGGTGGGCGGCCTGCCCGGGCTGGAGAGCCTGCGCTCCTCGTCGATCCAGGGCCTGTCGGTGATCAGCGCGGCGTTCCGGGCCGGCAGCGACATCGACCGGGTGCGCCAGCGGGTCAACGAGCGCCTGGCCGCCCTGGCCGGACGGCTGCCGCAGGGTGTGATGGCGCCCGCCATGACGGCGCTGACCTCCTCGACCTCGACGGTGCTGCTGATCGGCCTCACCTCGGACAGCCGCAGCGCCATGGACCTGCGCACGCTCGCCGACTGGACGGTCCGGCTGCGCCTCCAGGCGGTGCCGGGCATCGCCCAGGTCTCGGTCTATGGCGGCGACGTGCGCGCCCTCCAGGTGCAGGTTCGCCCCGACGACCTGATCCGCTACCGGGTCGGGCTCAACGACGTGCTGGCCGCCGCCCGCAAGGCCACGGGGGTGCGGGGCGCCGGCTTCGTGGACACGCCGAACCAGCGGGTCGGCCTGCGCACCGAGGGGCAGTCGCTCACCCCGGAGGCGCTCGGGCGCACCGTGCTGGTCAACGAGGGCGGGGCGAGCGTGGTCCTGGCCGACGTCGCCACGATCCTGGCCGCCCCCGAGCCGGCGATCGGCGCCGCCCTGGTGGACGGCAAGCCGGGGGTGCTGCTGATGGTCGGCGCCCAGGTCGGGGTCGACACAAGGACCGTCACCCGGCGCCTGGAGGCGGCCCTGGCGGAGTTGCGGCCGGCCCTGGCGCGGGCCGGGTTGAGCCTGCACGCCGACCTGTTCCGCCCGGCGAATTTCGTCGATGTCGCCAACGGCAACGTCCTCCAGGCGCTGATGCTGGGCGGCGCCCTGGTGGTCATCGTCCTGCTGGTTTTTTTGGCCGACTGGCGCACCGCCCTGATCAGCGCGGCCGCGATCCCGCTCTCGCTGATCGCCGCGGCGCTCGCCCTCCAGGCCTGGGGCGAGAGCCTCAACACCATGACGCTGGGCGGGCTGGCGCTGGCGATCGGCGAGGTGGTGGACGATGCGGTGATCGGCGTCGAGAACGTCGCCCGGCGCCTGCGCGAGGCCCGGGCAAAAGGGAGGAGCGGCGGCCCTCGCGTGGTGTTCGACGCGATCCTGGAGGTGCGCGGCGCGGTCGCCTACGCCACCCTGGCGGTGCTGCTGATGTTCCTGCCGGTGCTGGCGCTCACCGGGGTAGCCGGCCGGCTGTTCGGCCCCCTGGCGCTCGCCTACATCGCCGCCGTGCTGGCCTCGCTGCTGGTGGCGCTGACGGTCACCCCCGCCCTCGCCCTGATGCTGCTCGGCGGGACCGGGCGCGCCAAGGCCGAAGCCGCCGACCCGCCGGTGGTGCGCCTGTGCCGGGCGGCCTATCGCGGGCTGCTCGCCGGGATCGGGCGGGCGCCGCGCACCGCGATCGTCCTGAGCGCGCTCACGGTGCTGGCCGGGGCCGCCCTGGTGCCCCGGCTCGGCGCCAGCTTCCTGCCCGACCTGAAGGAGGGCCACCTGATCCTGCACATGGCCGCGGCCCCCGGCACCGCCCTGCAGGAATCGCAGCGCCTAGGCGGCCTGATCACCGCCGGCCTCAAGGGCATCCCCGGCGTCCGGACCGTGGCGGCGCAGATCGGCCGGGCCGAGGCCGGGCAGGACACCGCCGGCACCCATTACAGCGAGATCCATATCGACCTCGACCCCGGCCTCGACGGGGCGGCCCAGCGGGCCACGGAAGCCGGGATCCGCGCCCTGACGGCCGGATTCCCGGGGGCGGCCTTCTCGCTCAAGACCTTCCTGACCGAGCGGATCGAGGAGACGGTCTCGGGCCATACCGCGCCCGTGGTGGTGAACCTGATCGGCGACGACCTGCCCCGGATCGAGGCCGCCGCCCGGGCGGTGGCGCGCGAGCTCGCCGAGGTGCGGGGCGCCCGGGACGTGCAGCTCGCCGCGCCGGCCGGGCTGCCGCAGGTGACCGCCTCCTTACGCCCCGCGGACCTGCGCCACTGGGGGCTCGACGCGATCGAGGTGCTGGAATCGGTGCGCACCGCCTACCAGGGCGACACGGTCGGCCAGACCTATGTCGGCAACGCGGTGTTCAACGTGCTGGTGATCCTCGACGCCCGGGCCCGCGGCCGGCTCAGCGCGCTGGGCGACCTGCCCCTGCGCAATCCGGGCGGGCGCTACGTCCGGCTCTCGCAGGTGGCCGACATCTACGAGAGCACCGGCCGCTACCAGGTCCAGCACCAGGGCGCCCAGCGGGTCCAGACCGTGACCGCGGGCGTCGAGGGCCGGGACGTGGCCGGCTTCGTGGCGGCGGCGCGCGCCAAGATCGCCCGGTCGGTGCGCCTGCCGGAGGGCGTCTACGTCGCCTTCGCGGGGGCCGCGGAGGCGCAGGCCCAGGCCCGCACCGATCTCCTGGCCCATGCGGCGCTCGCCGGGTTCGGCATCGTGCTGCTGCTCGCCGTGGTCACCGGCTCGGGGGCCAACCTGCTGCTGGTGCTGGTGACCCTGCCCTTCGCGTTCGTCGGCGGGGTGGCGGCGATCGTGCTCACCGGGGGCGTGCTCTCCCTCGGGTCGATCGTCGGCTTCGTCACCCTGTCGGGCATCAGCCTGCGCAACAGCGTGATGATGATCGCCCATTACGAGCAGCTCGTCACCGCGGGCCGCCCCTGGAACCGGGCCACCGCCGTGGAGGGCGCCGCCGACCGAATGGTGCCGATCCTGATGACCTCCCTGGTCACCGGCCTCGGCCTGCTGCCCCTGGCGCTGGGGGCGGGCGAGCCTGGCCGGGAGATCGAGGGCCCGATGGCGCTGGTGATCCTGGGCGGCCTCGTCACCGCGACGCTGCTCACCCTGGCGATTCTGCCGGAGCTCGCCCTGCGCTTCGCCCGGTTCCGGGGGCCGGGGAGGGGGCTCGAGACGGAGCCCCGGGCCGCAGCCTGAGCCTGCGGCACCGGATCGGTCCGCCGCGGTGCAGCAATCCGGGCGCGGGCGCGTTGCCGCTGGTTCGGGACGATGCCCGGGCGCTCCGGATCAGCAGGGACGATGGCAGAGATGAAACCGCGCGTGGCCCTCGGGCTCCAGGGTGGCGGCTCCTACGGCGCCTATGGCTGGGGCGTGATCGACCGGCTGCTGGAGGAGCATATCGAGATCGTCGCGGTCAGCGGCGCCAGCGCGGGCGCGCTGAACGGCGCCGCCCTGGTGGCGGGGCTGGCCACCGGCGGCGATGACGGCGGCCGGGAGGCCCTGGAGCGCCTGTGGCGGGCGACCGCCGAGCGCTCGCCCCTGCGCGGCTTCGAGGGGTTCGGGACCTATTTCGAGCCCTTCCTGGACCCGTTCGTCGCCCGGTCCCTGGCGCTGTTCCGGGAGGCCTCGGCCTATGTCTCGCCGTTCCTGCCGACGTTACGCGACATGCACCTGTTCCAGGCGGTGGTGCGCGCCAGCATCGACCTCGAGACCGTCGCCCGCCAGGAGCGGGTGCCGCTCTACGTCTCGGCCACCGACATCCTGACCGGGGCCGCGCGCCTGTTCACCGGGCCCGAGGTCACGCTCAAGGCGCTGATGGCCTCCTCGTGCCTGCCGGAGCTGTTCGCCCCGGTGGAGATCGACGGCCGGCGCTACTGGGATGGGGGCTACGCCGCCAACCCGGCCCTGGAGCCGCTGGTGTTCAACGGCCACGGCGCCACCGACCTGATCGTCCTGCAGCTGACGCCGTTCGTGACCGACGAGATCGGCCGGCTGCCCTCCGAGATCGCCGGGCGGGTCAGCGACATCAGCTTCAACGCCTGCCTGATGCGCGACCTGAAGGCGCTGACCGAATTGCAGCGTTACGCCAGGGAAACGGACACCCGGGACGCCCGGATGGGGGCGGTGGCCGACATCAACATCCACCTGCTGCAGGCGCCCTGCGAGCTGGCCGGGGGCGAGATCAGCAAGCTCGACACCCGCTGGTCGACGATCGGCGCCCTGCGCGACCTCGGCCGGGCCACCGCCGAGCGTTGGCTGTCGGAATCCGGACACGCGATCGGAACCGATTCGAGCCTGCAGACCCTGGAGGCGGTGATCGCGCCCTGAGGCCGGGGAGGGGGCTCCAGCGCACCGGACACCGAAAAACACCCCTCCTCCCGGGCCGACCAAGTCGCCGCCGCCGCGTCGGCCATGCGCCGACGGGGCTGGACAAACCCGGGTGGACCCCGCGATCTGGCGCGAAAGGGCTCGGTGGATCAGAGCGGACGACAGTGACCGGGATCAGGAACGCGGCGGCCGCGAGGCTTTCGGAGCGGCTCCACGGGTTTCGCAGCCTGGGCGACAATTGCGAGTTCGGCTTCGTCCAGCGCTACGGCGGCGTCGAGCCGTCCGGCCTGCTGCGGTTCTCGTACACGCCGATGGAGGATCTGATCCGCGGCCTGCGCTGCGGCTTCGCGGATTTCGGCGCGCCGGGCGACCTGCGCATCGCGGTGAGCGCCGGCGGCACCTATTACTGCCACAGCGTTGCCTACAACATCTGGGCGAACACCGGCCACCCCGCCGGCTCGATCGACCCTGAGGTGCTGGTCGAGCGCGAATACGGCCGCCTCGCCCACCTCAAGCGCAAGATGCTGGACGATCTCGCCGACGGATCGAAGATCCTGGTGCGCAAGCTCGGCCGCGACACCCCGGATTCCGAGTTCGCGCGCCTGGCCGAGGCGGTCTGGGCGCACGGGCCCTCGACGCTGCTGCGCGTCACCGCGGCCGGGCCGGACTGGCGCCCGGAGCCCGCGCGGCGGGTCGCCGACCGGGTGATCGCCGGGCAGGTGCGCCGCTTCGCCCCCACCGAGCAGGCCTGGGAGGTCGATCTCGAGCCCTGGATCCACCTGATCGACAGCGCCTACGCGCTGGCGCACGACCAGGCGCCGACCGACTTAGGGGCGGGGGCCTTCGCGGACGCCCTGACCCTGCCGTCCGGCCTGCGCCGGCATGCCGGGCGGCACCGGACCCCGGCGCTCAGCGCCTATACGCGGGCGGTCGATCCGGCCGACCTCGGCACCGACCGGGCCTACGTGTTCTCGACCTGGGTGTGGATCCCGGAGGCGTTCGGCGGCGAACGGGTGTTTGCCGTCGCCGGGCACGGGCGCCTGGGTTGGCGCGACGCCGACCTGTCGCGGCGCGGCTGCTGGCAGCGGGTCTGGGCCGCCGGGCGGATGCGCCCGGGCGTCGACCGCGAACCCGTCGGGCTCGGCATGATCGGGACCCGGCAGGACCAGTTCTGGTCGTTCGGCGCGCGCTTCCACGAGGGCCCGATCCCGGAGGAGGGGGCCGCACCGACCGTCCGGATGCCGCCTGCCCGCTTCCCGGGCGGGCGCCTGTTCGGCTGGCTCCGCTCCAAGCTGCCGTAACGCCCGCGTCCATCGCCGCGCCCGTGTCGGCGATCCTCGGTGCGCCGGGGCGGCGTCCGGGGCGTCGCACCGGCGCTCGATCGCTCACGCGCCAGTCCACGGCCCTGCAGGCAAGGCCGCTCGAAGCGGTGATCGGGATCCGCCGACCGCCTGCAAGACCTCGACCTGTCGGCGGGTCTGGATCCTGGGCTCCGCTGCGCGGCCCCGGGATGACGGTGTGGTTCTGGGGGCGGCTGCCCGGATCCTGCGCCAGGTCCATCAGGAGACATCCCGGACCGAGCCATCGGGCCCCGGCCACACCCCCTCCCAACCCATATCCAAAGTTCGCATAAGATATATTATGGAACTATGACCACCAGGGCGACCGGGTGAGGGGGTCTGGCATGCCAGATGGCCGGGTTCGCCGCCGGATCGGAGCGGCGTATCCCACCGGGCTCTGGCCAGCCCCCGAGAGCCGGCCCGATCCTCGGCGCCGCGAAACGGCCGCACGCCCGAGAAGCGAAGCGGCGGAACCGGGTGAGGGCGGTTCGAGCAACCCGGGTCAAAGCGCCCTCCCCGCGGCGTCACGCGGCGCGCCCGGCGAGGCGGCTCTGATCGACGAAGATCCGGCCGTCCTGGGCGCGGCACTCGATCTGGTCCGACAACCGACCCGGCCGGATCCGGATCGCCGCCGGCCGGGCCAGGGAATCGGCCTGGTCCAGGAAGCCGGCGGCGTCCATCGGCGCGTCGCGGCCGCCGCCGAGCCCGCGCCACCACAGCACCGCCTTCTCCCGCTCGTAGCCGCTGCGCTCGGGCCGCAGGCGCACCCGCCAATCGGCCGCGGCGGGACCGTCCCGCCAGCCGAGCACGAGGTCGAGCCCGTCCGGAGCCGCCTCAAGGCTCAGATCCGTCACCGGATGCCAGGGCGCATCCGCCTCCGGGGCAGGGCCGGCCGGCTCCACGGCCGGCACGATCTCGGCCGAGAGGATCGGCAGCTCGTCCTCGGCCGCGGCGTCATGCAGGGCGGCCGGGTCGGCCTCGTCCTCCGGCTCGGTCCAGCAGGCCTCGCAGGTGGAGGCGTTCAGGGCGATCAGGGCGCCGCAGCCGGGGCAGGGCTTGGCGCGCAGGCCCCCTGCCCCGCCGAGCACCTGGGCGGCACTCTGCGCCGTCACGGCGTCCACCGGCCCGTGCATCCGTACCAGGCCGGCATAGTCGAGGATCAGCGCGTCTTCCTTGCCGGGGGCGCAGCGCAGCGCCCGGCCGACCTGCTGGACGTAGAGGCCGGTGCTGCGGGTCGGGCGCAGCAGGGCCACAAGGTCGACCTCCGGGGCGTTGAAGCCGGTGCCGAGCACGCCCACCGAGGTCAGGCAGCGGATCTTCCCGGCCCGGAATGCCGTCACGATCCGGTCGCGCTCCCGGCGGGGCGTCTCGCCCGAGACCGTCTCGCAGGAATACCCCTCGGCCCGCACCGCGTCGCGCACGGCATCGGCATGGGCGAGGCCGGCGCAGAAGGCGAGCCAGGCCCGGCGCCCGCTGCCGTACTCCGTCAGCTCGGCCACGGCGGCCCGGGTGATCCAGTCGCGGTTGACCGCCGCCTCCAGCTCCCCCGGGATGTAGTCGCCCCCGCGCCGGCCGACCCCGGAGACGTCGAGCTGGGTCAGGGTCGCCTTGGACACGAGGGGCGCCAGGAAACCGCGCCGGATCAGGTCGCCGGTATCGGCCTCGTAGGCGATCCCGGCGAACAGACGGCCCTCCCCTGCGTCGAGCCGGCCGGAATCGAGCCGGTAGGGGGTCGCGGTGAAGCCCGCCACCCGCATCCCGGGGGTCAGCGCCTGCAGGCCGGCCAGGAACCGGCCGTAGCGGGTATGGGCGGCGCGGGGGATCAGGTGCGCCTCGTCGACGATCACGAGGTCGCGCGGGCCGATCACGTCGAGCCGGTCGGCCACGGACTGGATGCCGCAGACCAGGACCTGCGCCCCGGCCTCCCGCCGCCCGAGCCCGGCGGAGAAGATGCCGGCCGGCGCCTCCGGCCAGTAGCGGGTCAACTCGGAAAAGTTCTGGGCGACGAGCTCGCGGCTGTGGGTGACGATCGCCACCCGGGCGAGGGGGTTTTTTGTGACGGCCTCCCGGGCGAGGGCGGCGATGACCAGGGCCTTGCCGGCCCCGGTGGGCAGCACGACCAGATATCCGGGCGCCGCCGCGTCGCCCCCTCCCCGCCCCCAGGCGGCCGCGAGCGCGTCGAGGCTGGCGCGCTGGTAGTCCCGCAAGCGCAGCATGGCGGCGGGTCTAGCCCGGTCGGGCCGCCCTGTCCGTGGCGGCGGGGTCACGGATGGGGTCGGCGTCCATGCAGGGCGTGTGGACGCGGGTTCTCCCACCGCCCCCGCTCATCCTGAGGTGCCGCGCAGCGGCCCCGAAGGAGCCCGCCAGGGATCGCGCGGCTGGCTGGAGGGCTCCTGCGAGGTCTCCGCTTCGCTGCGCCGCCTCAGGATGAGGGGCGAGAGTGGGATAGTCGCGCGCGCAGCGCAGTGATTCAGGGCCGTGCAGGTCGGCAGGCTCTCATGCTCAGAGCTGTCGTAACAGGTAGATATCCATGATCCAGCCGTGCCGTGCCCGGGCCTCCGCCCGGACCCTCCGGATCTCGTAGCCGACCGTGCCCAGGCGGCCGGAGACCAGGATCTCGTCCGGGCTGCCGAGATAGGCGCCCCAGTAGACCGTCAGATCCGGGTCGAGATGGGCGAAGCGCGGATCGCCGTCGAGCATCACCACGACGCTGTCGGCCCCCTCCGGCCAGCCCGCGGCGAGGCGGCGCCCGGTGGTGATCAGCACCGGTCCGCCGATGGCGTTGAGCGGCACGCCGTGGCGGGCGGCCAGGACCTGCACGCTGGAGAGGCCGGGGATCACGGCGTAGCTCAGCGCGAGACGCCCGCGCGACGCAATGCGGTCGAGGATCCGCAAGGTGCTGTCGTAGAGGGCCGGGTCGCCCCAGACCAGGATCGCCCCGACCTGCCCGGCCTCGAGCTCCGCCGCGAAGGCCGTCTCCAGCCGCTCGGCCCGGGCCGCGTGCCAGGCCTCGACGGTGGTGCCGTAATCGGCCGGGTGGCGCTCCCGGGGCGGGTCCTCGACGGTGACGACCCGGTAGGGGTTTCGGATATGGGCGGCGCAGATCCGCTTGCGGATCTCCACGAGGTCGGCGGTCTCGGCGCGCTTGTCGAGCACGAACACCGCGTCGACATCGGAGAGCGCCCGCACCGCCTGGAGGGTCAGGTGCTCGGGATCGCCCGTGCCGATGCCGATGACCCGGATCTGCCTGTCCTGCATGCCGCTCTGTCCTCCGCCGGGGCGGGGGAGGGCCGGCGTCGGCGTCCCCTACCCGCGCCCGCCCGCTTTGGCGAGGATCGCCCGGGCGATGGTCAGGTCCTGGAGGGCGATGCCGGAGGAGTCGAACACCGTGATCGCCTCCGGGTCCGTCCGCGCGCCCTCCCCGCTTTCGAGCGCGGCGCCGATCGCCCGCAGCTCCGCCGCCGCGGGGGCGTGCTGGAACTCGCCGATGGTGCGCGATTGCCCGGGCAGGTCGCAGTAGAGGGCCGCCCGTTCCAGCAGGGCCGGGGGCAGCTCCTGCTTGCCCTTGGCATCCGCCCCCATGGCGGCGACATGGGTGCCGGGGCGGACCCAATCGGCCTCGAACAAGGGCGCCCGGGCGGGCGTCGCCGTGACGATCACGTCGGCGGCCCGGCAGGCCTCCTGCGGATCGGCCGCCCGCACCTCCACGGCGATCCCCTGCCCGCGCAGGCGCTCGCCGAACCCCGCGACCTTGGCCGCGTCGCGCGCCACCACCAGCACGGTCCGGATCGGCAGGATCCGGGCGAGCGCCGCGCATTCGAACTCCGCCTGGTTGCCGGCCCCGAACACGGCGAGCACCGCCGAATCCGGCCGGGCCAGGACGCTCGCCGCCACCGCGTCGGCGGCGGCGGTGCGGTAGGCGTTGACGCGGCCCGCCTCGATCACCGTGTCGACCCGGCCGACCTCCTGGTCGAACAGCAGGATCACCGAATTGTGCCGTGGCAGGCCCCGGTCGGGATTGCCCGGCCAGAACGAGCCGACCTTCAGGCCGGCATAAGCGGCGGTCGATCCCGACTTGATCGAGAACCGGTTGGTCGGCTCCGAGCCGTGCCCCAGCACCGCCGGGAACAGGGTGGTGCCCGGCGCGACCGCGGCGATCAGCGCCTCCCGGGCCGCCTCGAACGCCAGGGCATGATCGACCAGGGCGGCGGATTCCTCTTCCGAGATGAAGCGCATGACGTGACGATCTCCAAGGTCATGGTTTCAAAAGGTCTGCGACCTTTTGCGGGTGCAGGGCAAAGCCTTGCTAGGATGCATCAGGGCCGGCTTTAGAATTTCTGCCCGATACCCCCCGCCAAAGGGCTCGCCCTTTGGGAACCCATGACGGTACAGACCCCATCACAACGTCATGCCGCGGGCGGTGACCGGCCAGACCGCCTCGACCCGGCCGTTCCGCACGGCGACATACCAGTCGTAGACGTTGACGGTCGGGTCGCAATGGCCCGGGATCAGCTTCAGGCGGTCGTTGAGCTTGAGCACGTTGCCGGGATCGCTGATCACCCCGTGCTCGTCCGAGCACTTGACGTATTCGACATCGCTCCGGCCGAACACCAGGGGCAGGCCGCTGTCGATGCTCTGGGCCTTCAGGCCGGCATCGCAGATCGCGACATCGGCCTTGGCCTTGCTCATGATCGACGTGACGATGAACAGGCTGTTCTCGAAATCGCCGATCGGCTGGCCGCTCGCATCCTTCACCCGCTGGTAGTCGGCGTCCATGAACACGTAGGAGCCGCATTGCAGCTCGTTGTAGACGCCGCTGCCGCCCTCCAGGGCGAAGCTGCCGGTGCCGGCGCCCGCCACGATGGCGCAATCGAGCCCTTCGGCCTTTAGCAGGTCGACGGTGCGCTTCGTGTCGTCGATCGCCGTCTGGATCAGCGCCTTGCGCTCGGCGTAGTCGCGCACGTGCTGCGCCCGGCCCTGATAGGCCTGCAGCCCGGCGAATGTGAGCCCCGGCGCCGCCGCGATCCGCTTGGCGATCGCCACGGCCGGCTCGCCCGGGGCGACGCCGCAGCGGCCGGCGCCGACATCGATCTCCACCAGGGCCTCGAGGGTGACGCCGTACTTCACCGCCGCCGCCGAGAGGTCATCGACATTGCCGAGGTCGTCGACGCAGACCAGCACTCGCGCCCGGGTGGCGAGCGCGGCCAGGCGCTCGATCTTCTGGGGCGCCACGACCTGGTTCGACACGAGCACGTCGCGGATGCCGGCGCTGACCAGGGCCTCGGCCTCGCTGACCTTCTGGCAGCAGACGCCGCAGGCCCCGCCCCGCTCGATCTGCACGGTCGCGATGTCGGAGGATTTGTGCGTCTTGGCATGGGCCCGGTGGCGCAGGCCGTTCTCCTTCATGAAGCGGCCGAGCTTGTCGACGTTGCGCTCGAACGCGTCGAGATCGACCATCAGGCAGGGGGTGTCGATCTCCTCGACCGGCATGCCGACGCGGGCGGGAATGTTGTTGCGCATGGGTTTTCCTCCTGTCGGGGCGTCTTCTTGGTTCGCGGTCGCTAAAGCTCAGGTCACGGGGCGAGACCCAAAAGCTCGGCGATGCGCGGCGTCGCCTTGATGCCGGTGCCGGTGAGCACCACCGCGACGGTCTCGTCGGGGCGGATCGCGCCGCTCGCGGTCAGGTCGGTCAGCGCCGCCGCGGCCATGGCGCAGGTCGGCTCGACGTAGAGGCCGGAGCGGGCGAGCTCCATCAGCGCCGCCTCGATCGCCGCCTCCGAGACCGCCACGGTGCCGCCCCCGGAGCGGCGGAGCGCCGCCAGCACCGCCCGGCCGCGCACCGGCTGGGCGATGGACGCGCCCTCGGCGAGGGTCGGGCGCGGGGTGACCGCCACATAGTCTTCGGCCCCCGCCTCGAAGCCGGCATGCAGGGGCGCGCAATGGGCCGGCTGCACCGCGTAGAGGCGCGGCAGCCGGGCGATCGCCCCCCGGCGCAGCAGCTCCGAGAAGCCGATATCGCAGCCCAGGATGTTGCTGCCCGCCCCGCACGGGATGATCACCGCGCCGGGGGCGGAGAAGCCCAGATCCTCCCACAGCTCGTAGGCGAGCGTCTTGGTGCCCTGGAGGAAATGCGCCTGCCAGTTGTGGCTGGCATAGAAGATCTCCTCGGCCTGCCGCACGGCCGCGTCCGCGGTGTCCTGGCGGGTGCCGGGGATCAGCTCGACCTCGGCGCCGGCGGCGCGCATCTGCACGGTCTTGGCCGGCGAGGTCGAGGCCGGGACCAGGATCTTGGCCCGCATCCCGGCGGCGGCCGCGTAGGTCGCCACGGCGGCGCCGCCGTTGCCGGACGAATCCTCCAGCACCGCGTCGATGCCCTGCTGGCGCAGGATCGACAGCATCACGGAGGCGCCGCGATCCTTGAAGCTGCCCGAGGGAGCGAACCATTCGAGCTTGAAATGGGCCTGGCGCCCCCGCCAGGGCCGGCGCACCAGCGGCGTGCAGCCCTCCCCCAGCGAGACCGGATCCGTGACCGCCACCGGCAGCGCCGCCGCGTAGCGCCAGAGCGAGCGCTGCCCGGTATCGATCTGCCCCCGGTCGATCCCGGGCAGCGGCGAGATCATCAGCGGGCCACCCGAATCACCCCGCCAGCGCGGGATCTCGATCGGGTAGGAGGCGCCGGTGGCGGGGTCGATATAGGCTGGGGGCATGCGCATCACGGCTCGGGAATCCGGGGCAGCTCGGGTAGTGTATACATAATAATCCGACCTGGCACGTCGGCCGTGGGACGTCCGGGATCTTGTGCGGATGCGGAGCGGGGCTCTCTTGCCACATCAGGGCTCCGCCCTGATCACCCGCCAAAGGGCTGGCCCTTTGGGAACCCCGGACTATCCAAGCCGCATCAGGCCGCCAGATCCAGGCCCACGGCCTCCGGCGCGTGCTCGGCGGCCACCGCCTCGGCGACGAGCTCGGCGGTGGCGCCCGAGAGGGTCCAGCCGAGATGGCCGTGGCCGGTGTTGTAGAACACGCCCTTCCGGCGGCCGCGGCCGACCTTGGGCAGCATGTTCGGCAGCATCGGGCGCAGGCCGCTCCAGGCCACGACCCGGTCGGTATCGACCAGCGGGAACTGCTCCCGGGTCCAGTCGATCAGCGGCTGCACCCGGTCGTGGCGGATGTCGCGGTTGAAGCCGTTGAACTCGGCGGTGCCGGCGACCCGCAGGCGCTCGTCGCCGAGCCGGCTGGTGACGATCTTGGCCGCCTCGTCGAGGATGCTGACCTCCGGGGCCGCCTTCTGCGCCTGCGGGGTCAGCAGGTTGACGGTGATCGAGTAGCCCTTCACCGGGTAGACGTTGACCCGATCCCCGAGCATCGCGGCGAAGCGCCGGCTGGCGCAGCCCGCGCAGATCACCACCGCGTCGGCGCGCAGCACCTGCGCGTCGGCGGCCGGCCGGTCGGCAAGATGGCCTGCTTGACGCCAGCCGATGGCGTAGCCCCCCTCCCCAGCCGCGATCGTCTCGACGCTGGCGTCGTGGACGAAGCGGACGCCCTTGCGCGCGCAGGCGGCGGCGAGGCCGCGGGTGAATTTGTGGATGTCGCCGGTGGCGTCCGACGGGGTGAAGTAGCCGCCCGCATAGGTGCCGGCCAGCGTCGGCTCGATCGCCCGGATCTCCTCCGGGGTCACGGCGTAGCGCTCGAGCCCGCCCTCCCGCAGCAGGGCGTTGACGGCGTGCGCCTTCTCGAAGCTCGCCCGGTCCCGGTAGAAATGCAGGATGCCGCGGGTTTTGAGGTCGAAATCGATCCCCTCGGCCTCCGCCATGGCGAACAGCGCGGTGCGCGCCTTGAGCGCCAGCCGCACGGTCTCCACGGTGTTCTGCCGGTAATGGGCGATCTCGCGCATGAACTCCGCCATCCAGGACAGCTTGTGCCAGGACGGGGTGGGATTCATCAGGAGCGGCGCGTCGCGGCGCATCATCCACTGGATGCCGTGGAGCACGGTGGAGAGCTTGTTCCAGACCTCGGCGTTGCAGGCCGAGAGCTGGCCGCCATTGGCGAAGGAGGTCTCCATGGCGGCGTAGCGCTGCCGGTCGACGACGGTGACGCTGTAGCCGCGCCGGGCGAGCGCATAGGCGGTGGTCACGCCGGTGATGCCGGCGCCGATGATGGCGATGTGGGTCATGATGGGTACTCCGGGACGTGCGGACGCGGGAAGGCCGCCCCTTGCGGGTTGGCCGGTTGCGCGCCCCATCTGTCCCGGTGCCTGAGAGCTTGATCCGGCCGGCCCTGGCGAGGCTGGCACGGACGTCCCCTTCGGCGGGTGCCCACGGAGAAATCCGCTGCACCGCTCTCCAGATCGCCCTGACGACACGGTTCCGGTGCCTGAGAGTTTCCGGGGCGGTTGCTCCGTCGGCGCCGGGCCCCCCTCTGGCGGGTGGATCCCGGTCTCTCCCGCATCGTCGTGATGGGCTGAGACGGGATACCCCGATTCGGCCGACCGGGTGAAGGCCGGGCGCCCCGTCCCGGCCGACAGCGCGGCCGCCCTGTCACCCGCCGGGAGCGAACCCGGCGCTGGCCGGTTGAACGGTCGAGGCCGAGGAGACGCCCCGATGCTGACCAGGACCGCGATCTACGAGGGCACGGTGCGCGACGGCCGCGAGGACGAGTTCTTCCGCCGGGTCCGGGACGAGCTGGAGCCGTTCTGGCGGCGCTTCCCGGGGGTGACCGCGGTGCGGGTGCAGCGCCTCGTCTCCAAGGATGCCGACGCCCGGCCGATCGCCATGATCCTGGAGATGGATTTTCCCGATCAGGCGGCGCTCGACGCCTGCCTGGCCTCCTCGATCCGCCCGGAATCCCACGCCGCCACCGAGGCGGTGATGCAGCTGTTCGACGGCCGGTTCTACCATCTCGTCAGCGCGGCCCGCAGCCTGGAGGTCGCGGGCTAGGGGCGGATGCGCGGCCGCCGGGGCGGGATCCGGCGTTGCGAATCGGTTTCGGTTCCCCTAGCCTCGTCCCCGTCGCGCTCGATCGAGGGAGGGGCTGCATGATAACTGTCGTTGCCGTCCTCCCCGCAGGAATCGCCGGCGTCGCCGCCTGGATCGGCTAGCCGCCTTCCCGCCGCGCCCGGCCCCACGGCCCCGGCGCCCCTGAGCCCTCCTCCCGTCTGACCTCGCCGGCCCGCGTCGCATCCGATGCCGGGCCCGCGCCTCTTGGAGCCGACGCCTGCGCGTCGGGCATAGGCATGTCTCTGTCCTCCCCCCGGCGGGCGGGCGCGGTCCGCCGCGTCCTCGCCTTCGTCGTCCGCGGCTGGCGCAAGCGCTGGCCCCTGGTCGCCGGCCTGTCCGGCGCGATCACGCTGGCCACCTTCGCGGAGGTGATGCTGCCGCTCTACGCGGGCCGGCTGGTCGACGCGCTCACCGGGCCCGAGCGCCAGGCGGCCCTGGCGGCCGCCCTGCCCGCCTTCCTGGCGATGACGGCGCTCGGCCTCGCCACTGCGCTGCTGCGCCACGTCGCCTGGAGCCTCGTCGTGCCGCTCACCCTCCACACCATGAGCGACATGGCCCGGGACGGCTTCGCCCGGGTCCAGCGCTTCTCCACCGAGTGGCACGCCAACACCTTCTCGGGCTCCACCGTCCGGAAGATCTCCCGCGGCATGTGGGCCCTCGATGGGCTCAACGACACGCTGCTGCTGGCGCTGCTGCCCGCCCTGGTGGTGCTCCTGGGCACCGCCCTCGTGCTCGGCCTGCATTGGCCGGCCCTCGGCGCGGTGGTGGCGCTCGGCGCGGCCGCCTATGTCGGCGCCACTGCCCTCCTGGCGACCCGGGTCATCGCGCCCGCTTCCGCGCTCTCGAACGCCCTCGACACGCGGCTCGGCGGCGCCCTGAGCGACGCGATCGGCAACAACGCCGTGGTCAAGGCCTTCGGCGCCGAGGGCCGGGAGGAGGCGCGCCTCGGCCGGCTCCTGGCCAAGTGGCAGCGGCGCACGCACCGCACCTGGATGATCATCACCTGGAGCGGCACCGGCCAGCTCGGGCTGCTGCTGGCGCTGCGCACCGCCATCGTCGCCACCGCCCTCTGGCTGTGGTGGCGCGGGGAGGCGAGCCCGGGCGACGTCGCCTACGTGCTCACCACCACCTTCGTGGTGCACGGCTACCTGCGCGAGGTCGGCGGCCACATCAACCACCTGCAGCGGGCGATCAACGAGATGGAGGAGCTGGTCGCGCTGGCGGCCGAGCCCGTCGGCGTCCCCGACCGGCCGGGCGCGGTCCCGCTCGCGGTCGCGGGCGGGACGATCCGCTTCGCGGATGTGCGCTTCCATTACGGCGCCCACGGAAACCCGCTCTACGACGGGCTGTCGGTGACGATCCCGGCGGGCCAGCGGGTCGGGCTGGTCGGCCGCTCGGGCTCGGGCAAGACCACCTTCGTCAAGCTGATCCAGCGGCTCTACGACGTCTCGGGCGGGCGGGTGACCATCGACGGGCAGGACGTGGCGGCGGCGACCCAGGCGAGCCTGCGGGCGCAGGTCGCGATCGTGCCCCAGGAGCCGGTGCTGTTCCACCGGTCGCTGGCCGAGAACATCGCCTATGCCCGGCCCGGCGCCTCGGCGCAGGACATCGAGCGGGCGGCCCGGCTCGCCAACGCGCACGATTTCATCGCGCGGCTGCCCAAGGGCTACGCCACGCTGGTGGGCGAGCGCGGCGTCAAGCTGTCGGGCGGCGAGCGCCAGCGGGTGGCGCTGGCCCGCGCCTTCCTGGCGGACGCGCCGATCCTGATCCTGGACGAGGCGACCTCGA
This sequence comes from Methylobacterium brachiatum, assembly GCF_900113845.1. NCBI lineage: Bacteria > Pseudomonadati > Pseudomonadota > Alphaproteobacteria > Hyphomicrobiales > Methylobacteriaceae > Methylobacterium > Methylobacterium brachiatum. The sequence continues at coordinate 47,216 of NZ_FOQW01000022.1, forward strand.
GCCTCGACTCGGAATCCGAGGCCCTGGTCCAGGAGGCGATGGCGCGGCTGATGCACGGGCGCACGGCGATCGTGATCGCCCACCGGCTCTCGACCGTGCAGGCGCTGGACCGGATCCTCGTGTTCGACCGCGGCCGCATCGTCGAGGACGGCCCCCACGCCGCCCTGATGCGCCGCCCGGGCGGGGCCTACCGGGCCCTGTTCGAGCGCCAATCCGTCCTGGCGGAGAGCGCGTGAGGGCCGCGCGCGGCGCGTGCGTTTTCCTCACGCGCCGCGTGAGCGTTTCAGGGATTGTCCGGTCGGGATCCCGGGTCTACCCCCGTCGGGTTTCCGGACGGGACCCGGCATCATGACCCTCCATACCGGCCAGTGCCATTGCGGCGCGGTGCGCTTCCGGGCGCGGCTCGGCGACGGCTTCGCATCGATCCGCCGCTGCACCTGCTCCTATTGCCGGATGCGCGGCGCCGTGGTCGCCATGGCGGAGGCGGGCGGGGTCGAGATCCTGGAGGGCGCGGAGGCGCTGACCCGCTACCGGTTCCACACCGGCTCGGCGGAGCATTTCTTCTGCGCCCGCTGCGGGATCTACACCCACCACCAGCGGCGCTCGAACCAGGCCCTCTACGCCGTGAACGTGGCGTGCCTGGACGGGGTCAGCCCGTTCGACTTCGCCGCGGTGCCGGTCATGGACGGGGTCAACCACACCAACGATACCGGCCGGCCGACCCGCCGGGCCGGCACGCTGCGGTTCATCCCGGCCGATTAGGAGGCGCCGGGAGCCCGGCCGCGAGGGCGTCGATCGCCAGGCGGAGGCGGGCGGTCATCAGGCTGTCCGTCGGCCAGACCAGGTGGATCGGCAGGCCGGGCGGTTCGCGCGCCGCCAGGACCGGCCGCAGACGCGCCTGCCCCAGATGCCCCTGCCCCGGATGCCCCTCCTCCAAATGCCCCTCCCCCAGGAGCGGCTGCGCCAGCCACAGCGGAACCTGCGCGAGGCCGAGCCCGGCCCGGGCCGCCAGCAGCGCCGCCTCGACATGGCCGACCCGGATCCGGGTGCGGACCGGAACCTGCACGAGCCGGCCCCCGACCGCGAAGCGCCAGGGCTCGACCCGGCGGTCGCGCAGGATCCCGATGCAGTCATGGGCCGCCAGGGCGTCGAGATCCTCCGGCATGCCCCGCCGGTCGAGATAGGCCGGCGCCGCGCAGGTGACCGAGCGCTGCGTGCCGCACCGCCGGGCCGTGAGCCCGAGCGTGTCGGGCAGCGCCCCGATCCGGACCGCCAGGTCGATCCGGTCCTCGATCAGGTGGGTCGGCCGGTTCGAGAACAAAGCCTCCAGCTCCAGCCCCCGGTGCCGCTCCATCAGCGCCAGCAGGATCGGCATCACGCAGTCGCGCCCGAACAGGACCGGCATGGCGATGCGCAGCCGGCCGACCGGATCGGCGGCCCGGTCGGCCAGCCGGGCCTCGAGCCCGGCCTCGGCCCGCTCCAGCTCGGCGAGCGCCCGCAGGCAGCTCTCGCGAAAGAGCCGCCCCTCGTCGGTCAGCGACAGGCTGCGGGTCGTGCGCAGGAACAGCCGGGTGCGCAGGCGCGCCTCGAGACGCCCCACCGCCTTGGCGATGGTCGACTTGGACTGGCCGAGCTGCCGCGCCGCCCCGGTGAAGCTGCCGGCCTCCGCGGTCTGCAGGAAGGCCCGGATCCCCTGAAGCCGCTCGCTCGCGATGGTCACCGGTGATTTCCGAACTGAATTCGCCAATCCGGGGATGGGATATCGCCCCGGGCGCATGTCCTTCAACGCTATACGGGCCTCGGCCCCGGGTCGGGCCACGCCCCGTGCGGGTCCCGATGCCCACACATCCGCGTGCGCAGGCCACGACGCGCCCCTCCCCGTTCAGGAAAGGGGACCCGCGGCTTTTCCGGGTGACGACGGGTGAATCCGCTGGCCCCGGAGGGGGAGGGAAAGGCCCGTCGATCGGCCGGAGCCCTCATCCGCCACCCCGGCGCGGCCGGCAGGAGCGGGCACGCCTCGGACCTCCGTCCACATCCCAAGCGAGGAAACCATGTCCTCTCCCGCCCCCGCACCGCGCTGGATCGCCCTGCTCGGCGTCGCGATCGCCAGCTTCGTCGGCTGCCTCGACTTCACCATCGTCAACACCGCCATCCCGGACATCCAGCGGGCGCTGGCGGCCACGGTCGGCGAGACGCAGTGGATCGTGACGATCTTCGTGATGGCCCTGTCGGCCTTCATGGTGGTGGGCGGCCGGCTGGCCGACCTCTACGGCCGGCGCCGGATGCTCCAGGGCGGGCTCGTCCTGTTCGCCCTCGCTTCGCTGGGGGCGGGCCTCGCCGGCACGATCGGCCAGTTGGTCGCCTTCCGGTTCGTCCAGGGCCTGGGCGCGGCCGTCCTGTACACGGCCTCGGCCGCCATCGTGGCCGACGCTTTCCCGGAGGCGGAACGGGGCCGGGCGATCGGTCTCCTGTTCGCCGGAAACGGCCTCGGGCTGGCGCTGGGGCCGGTGGCGGGCGGCGTCCTGGTGGCGCTGTGGGGCTGGCGCGGGGTGTTCCTGATCAACCTGCCGTTCCTCGCCCTGTCCGGCCTGCTGTGCGGCCTGAGCGTGCGCGAATCCCGCGATCCCGCCCCCGGCGGCATCGACTGGCCGGGGCTGGCCCTGCTGGTTCCCGGGATGCTGCTGCTCCTGTTCGGGATCAGCCGCATCCCCGATTCCGGCTGGACGGCGCCGGGTACCGGGGGATCCATCCTGGGCGGGGCGGCGCTGCTGGCGGCCTTCCTGCGGGTCGAAGCGCGGGCGTCCGCCCCGCTGATGCGCCTCGACCTCTTCGCCAACGGCCTCTTCCGGGAGGCCGCCATCGCCACCGTCGCGCTGGCCTTCTTCTACTGCGCGGCATTCTTCATGATGCCGCTCTATCTCAGCGACATCCGGCGGATCGCGCCCGTCCAGGTCGGCCTGGCGCTCCTGCCGACCACCGCCCTGGTGGCGCTGTCCTCCCCGGTGGTCGGACGCCTCGTCGACCGCGCCGGCCCCCGCCCGCTGCTGCGCGCCGGGCTGGCGCTGCTGGCCGGCTCCGCCGCCGTGCAGACGCTCTTCACCGCCGAGACCCCCCTGCCCCTGCTCCTCGCCGGCTTCGCCCTGATGGGCCTGGGCTGGGGCTGCGTCCTCGGCCCCTCGACCGTGGCGGCGATCGGCGCCGTCGGCGAGGCCGCGGGCGGGGTCGCCATGGGCGTGTCGTGGACCCTGCACAATCTCGGCGGGGCCCTCGGCCTGGCCCTGGCGAGCGCCGTCTACCGCGCGGCCGAGCCCGCCGGCCCGGCCGCCGGCTACCATGCCGGCATGGGGTTTCTGGTGGCCGTGACGGTCGGGGCGCTGCTCGTCACCGTCTGGCTCGGTCGGGGCCGGCGGGCGGTTTTGCAGCCCTGAGGTTGGCCCCTCCGCCCCGCCATCCGGGTTCGCCCGCAGCGCCGAAACGCGCTGAGACAAGGCCGATACCTGTAATCGATCGATAAAACCAAACATAAACCATATTTTCAGGCAATAGGGTCAGTATAATAGCCGCAAACACAGATATTAAGGCCTTCCTCCCAGGGTTCCCCCCGCGATGACACCCTTATCGGAGACAGGCAGCACGATGGCGAGATGGATCCCCGGGGCGGCGGTGTTCGGCCTCCTGTGCTTGATGATCATCCCGGCCCCCGGGATCTGGGGCGTCCTGATCGGCGCCGTCTGCGTGCTGGCGATCATCGGCAGCCTGTCCCTGCTCCTCCTGGACCGGGTCGCCACCGGGATCCTCGCCTGGCGGGCGCGCCGGCAGTCCAAGCGCCGGAGCCGGGTGCGGGGCCGGGTGGTGCATGCCGGCTCCGGGATGTCCCGGAAGCTCTGACGGGGCTGGATTCCGGCCGGCAGGAGTGCAAGGTCCGAGCGCCTCGACCAGGCGTCGCCACGAACCGGGACGGTCCGATGAAGCTCCTCTACTCCCCCGCCTCCCCGTATGCCCGCAAGGTGCTGGTGCTGGCCCACGAGACCGGGCTGATCGACAGGATCGCCGTCACGGTCGCCGGGGCCTCCCCGACCGGCCCCTCCCCGGAGGTCGCAGCCCACAATCCGCTCGGCAAGATCCCGGCCCTGGTCCTGGAGGACGGCACCGCGCTCTACGACAGCCGGGTGATCTGCGAGTATCTCGATGGGCTCTCGGCCGGACCGCGCCTGTTCCCCGAAGGCGCGGCCCGCTGGGACGCCCTGGTCCGGCAGGCGCTCGCCGACGGCCTGCTCGATGCCGCGCTGCTCACCCGCTACGAGCGGGTCCTGCGCCCGGAGGCGCAGCGCTGGGCGTCCTGGGAGGCCGGCCAGGTCGGCAAGATCAGGGCGGCGCTCGACCGGTTCGAGGCCCTGGTCGCGGATATGCCGGCGCTCGATATCGGCTCGGTGGCGATCGCCTGCGCGCTCGGCTATCTCGACCTGCGCTTCCCCGACCTCGCCTGGCGCGAGGGGCGCCCCGCCACCGCCGCCTGGTACGCGGTGTTCGAGGGCCGGCCCTCGATGGTCGCCACCGTGCCGAAGGGATAAGGCCTCGGGGCTGCGCGCCCCAAAACCCCGCCAAAGGGCCGGGGGCCCTTTGGAATCACGGATTTTACGGTTTGGCCTGGACCGCGTAGGGCTGGGACGAGGCAAGCGGGTCGGCGAAGAAGTTTTCGACCGTCCCGGCGCCGGTCCCGAAGGTGATCAGCAAGAAGCCTCCGGCCAGCGCAAAATTCTTCAGGAAATCCCAGAACAGCTCGCGGCCCTTGCCGCCCGCCCAGAAATCGCCGGGCGCCCAGAATGGCTTCCACAGCAGCGCGGTGACGCCGCAATAGCCGGCGAGCACGAAGGCCGCCGCCCGGTCGGCGAAGCCGGTCAGGATGCACAGCGACATCCCGATCTCGACCCCGAGCCCGATCAGGATCAGCAGGGTCGCCGGCCCGGTGGCGTGCACCGCCTGCCGGGCCTGGCCGACCGCGCCCTTGAAGTTGAGGATCTTGTCCAGGGCGCTGAACGGCAGGAACAGCAGCACCAGGAGCAGGCGGACGCCGAACGCGATCGCGACGCTGAGGCTGGCCATGCGCTTTTCGACGATTCCCGAGCCGGCTCCACGGCCCGCCGCTCCTCCAAACCGCGAGCGGCGCAAAGGTTTCTTCGAAGGGAAGGCCGACGGGAGTGGGACAAGGCCAGCCTTCGAAGGCTCCTCGCGGGGAGGGCCGCTCTGCGCCGCGCCATCAGCCCCGGCACGCCCGGATCAGCCGCCGGACGAACTCCGCGCAGGCGGCGAGCTCGTCCCGGGTCACGTATTCGTCGGCCTTGTGGGCCCGGGCGATCAAGCCCGGACCGATCACCACCGCCGGCACGCCGCCCAGCCGCTCGAACAGCCCGCCCTCCGTCCCGTACGAAACCTTCCCGTGCGCGTTCCGCCCGGCCAGCCGCTTGGCCAGCGTCACGATCGCCGCCTCGGGATCGGTGTCGAGACCGGGATAGTCGATCAGGGGCTCGACCTCGACGCCGCAGGCCGGGTCCGTTTCCCGCATCAGCGGCGCCAGGATGTCGGTGGCGTAGGCGATCGCCGCCGCCGCCAGCGCCCCGGCATCGTCGGCGCCGATCGCCCGGTACTCGAACTCGACGCTGCAGGCATCCGGCACGATGTTGAGCGCCGAGCCGCCCCGGACCACGCTCGACAGGCCGGTGGTGTGGGGCACGTCGTAGAGCGGGTCGCGGGCCCCGTCCCGGGCGATCGCCTCCGCGGACAGCCGGACATGCTCGATGAAGCGGGCCGCGTATTCCACCGCGTTGACGCCCGCGGGCGCCAGGGCCGAATGGCTGGCCTTGCCCCGGAAGGTGAGGCGGGAAGCCGACTTGCCCTTGTGCCCGACCACCACGCCCATCCCGGTGGGCTCGCCGACGAAGCAGCCGAGCGGGCGCGGCCCCCGCTCCAGCATCCGGGCGATCAGAGGCCGCACCCCGAGGCAGCCGACCTCCTCGTCGTACGAGATCGCGATGTGGAGCGGGGTGGCGAGTTCCGCCGCCGCCATCTCCGGGAGCAGCGCCAGGCAGACGGCGAGGAACCCCTTCATGTCCGAGGTGCCGCGCCCGTAGAGCCGGCCCGCCTCCTCCCGCAGCACGAACGGGTCCGACGACCAGGGCTGGCCCTCGGCCGGCACCACGTCGCTGTGCCCGGAGAGGACGTAACCGGCCCGCGTCTCGAACGGGCCGACGCTGACGAGCAGGGCCGCCTTCGTGCCGGTGGCGTCGGGCACTCGCGCGACCGCGGCGCCGTGAGCGCGGCAGTAGCCTTCCGCCCAGTCGATCAGCGGCAGGTTCGAGCGGGCGCTCACGGTGTCGAAGGCCACCAGGGTCTCGAGCAGCGCGACCGGATCCTGCGCGGCGGGGTTTTCGGCGGCGATCGGCATCGGGCGGCTCGCATCGTCTCGGGGGAGGGCGTCCCGCATCCTACGGCGTTTTCGCAAGTTCCGGACCGGCGAAAACCGCCCTGCCCCGGGGATCGCCCCCGGAACCGGCGGCGCGGAGCCGCGTAGGCGCCGGAGAGCCCGCACAGCCGAGCCCGAACCATGCGCCCCGCGTCCGTCCCGATCCTCGCGGCCCTCCTGCCGGCGGCGCTGCTGCTGACGCCCGCTCCGGCCGAGGCCCGCCCGCGCCCGCGGGAACTGCAGTACCGCGCAGCACCGGACATGGAGGCGACGCTGGCCCGCATGGCCGAGCGCGACCGGCTCCGGGGCTGGCGGTCGTGGCAGAGGCCCCGGCCCCGCGCGGGCATCCTTCCCCCGGCGACGCGGGAGCGGGTCGCGGCCCCGCCCGTCACAGGATGGGGCTATGGCGGCACGATCCCGGGGGCCCGGCCCGGATTCTGACCCCTCCCCCGCCCGACTCCGCGTCCGAGGATTGCGATGCCTGCCCCCACCCGCCCCGCCGCCCGGCTCACCCATGCCGCGGCCCTGACCGTCCTCCAGGCGGCCATCGCCCACGCGGAGGCGATCGGGGTGCCGGAGAACGTCGCCGTGGTCGATGCCGACGGCAACCTGCTCGCCTTCCTGCGCATGGACGGCGCCAAGCTGCTGTCGCGCGAGAGCGCGCTCGCCAAGGCGGTCACCGCCGCCTCGAACGGCGCCGCCACCGGCCAGCTCCCGGCCGATCTCGCCGTGACGGTCGCCCTCGCCTCGGGCGGCCGCCTGACCAACCTCCCGGGCGGCCTGCCGATCGTGATCGACGGCGCCTGCCTGGGGGGCATCGGGGTCGGCTCCGGCGCCAGCGACCAGGACGTGGCGGTGGCCCGCGCCGGCCTGCGGGCGATCGGCGCGCAGGATCCCGACCCCGCGGCCTGAGAACCGGGCGGCTCGACCCGGGTCCGGCGGCCTGTCATGGTGTGGCGGGAGGCCGGGAGGCAACCCACGATGGTTCTCGATTTCCGCCTGGACGATCCGACCCCGGCCGATCCGCGCCGCCGCTGGGCCGAGCTCGACCGGGACGCGCGCAGCGCCTGCTACGACAACACCCGCGCGGTGGCCGACAGCGCCGCCCAGGTGGCCGCCCGCGACGCCGCCTCGGCCGCCTACCGGGCCCGGCATCCGGCCGGCCTCGACATCCCGTACGGCCCCGGCCCCCGCAACGCCCTCGACCTCTACCCGGCCCGCGACGCCTCGGCGCCCGGCCTGATCTTCCTCCATGGCGGCTACTGGCAGCGCGGCGCCCGCGAGCTGTTCGCCTGCTTCGCCGAGGGGCCGAACGCCGCCGGCTGGTCGGTGGCGCTGGTCGGCTACACCCTCGCCCCGGAGGCGAGCCTGACCCGGATCGCAGCCGAGATCGGCGCGGCGCTCGACTGGATCGGCGCCCAGGGACCCGCGCACGGGATCGGCGGCCCCCTGGTCCTGGCCGGCTGGTCGGCGGGCGGGCTGCTGACCGCGCTGCAGCTCGGCCACCCGGCGATCGCCGCGGGGCTCGCGATCTCGGGCGTCTACGATCTCGCGCCGATCCGTGAGACTACCCTGGACGACAAGCTCGGCCTCACGGAGGCGGAGGTCGAGACCCTGTCGCCGCTGCGCCTGCCGGTGGTGGGCAAGCCGCTCTGCCTCGCCTATGGCAGCCGCGAGCTGCCGGCCCTGATCCACGATGCCCGCAACCTGCACGCCCTGCGGGCGGCGGCCCATGCGCCGGGTCCCCTGCTGCCGGTCCCCGGGGCCGAGCATTTCTCGGTGCTCGGCGAGCTGCGTCGGCCGGACGGGATCCTGGTGCGGGCGGCGCATGCGCTGCTCGGCGGCTGAGCGCCCGCGCCGACGTCCGCGCGGCAGCACGGACCGCCGTTTCGCCGGACACGCCGCCCCTGCGGAAGACCCTGCGGAGGGGTGAGATCGCGCACGGGCCCGGCCTCGGCGGGTCCTGTCCGGAGCCGGTCGCCTCCATCCCCGCCCCTCCCCCGCCCCTCCCCCGCCCCGGACCGGGCGGCCGCGATCCCGCAGCGCGAACCGGATCGGGGCCGGTTAATCCATCGGTCCGACAGGCCTCGGGTTGCCGCGTGCGGTCACGCACCAAGTCGATCAGCAAATCGGATTAAATTTTACATCGATCTACTGTGCTTATCCGCACATCTACTTGGATCGCTCGAAGCTATGTTGGGTTCATCGGCACAGGACGCGGTGTCCCGAGCCAGCATGACGAACACAGGCGGAGAGCTTCACATGACGCGCACCACAACCCAGCGCATCCTGACCCTCGGCCTCCTGGCCGGTGCCCTCGCCCTGCCGATGGCAGCCCAGGCCGGCGAGGGTGGCGGCGGCAGCCGGCAGGCCGCCGGCGGCGGCCACATGAGCTCCTATGTCAGCGATCCTTCCCACGATCCGCGCTCCCTGCATTCGCAGCGCGTGGGCAGCGGCCAGCTGCTCGGTGCCCCGATGCTGCATGACCGGGGCCACGCCACGGTCGCGCGCCGCAGCGTGATCGATCCGCACTGGGCTTCCGGGCATGTCGAGCGCCGCACCCGGCGCTGACCTTCGCGTGAGACCCGGCGCCGCGTCCCGCATCCGATATCCGGGACGCGGCGCCGGATTCGTAGAGCCCCCCTGTCGGGATGATGCCCGAGACCCCGGGTCGGGCGGTCCCATCCGAAGGCCCGCACCGCCACGCCGAGACGGCGCGGCGCCCGGGCTCCCCCGTGCCGGCCCCTGTTCGCCCCTCCCTCACAGCCCGATCTCTCGCCGCCGAAGGCCATATCCGTGAACAGCATCATCCAGGGCATCGCCAGCTTCCAGGGCAGCGTCTTCCCGGGCCAGCGCCAGATGTACCAGCAGCTGGTGCGCGACGGTCAGCACCCGAGCGCGCTGATCATCGCCTGCGCCGATTCCCGGGTCGCGCCCGAGCACATCACCCAGGCGGGCCCGGGCGACCTGTTCGTCTGCCGCAACGCCGGCAACATCGTGCCCCCGGCCTCCGACGTGGTCGGCGGCGTCTCCTCGGCGATCGAGTACGCCGTGGTGGCGCTGGGGGTGCGTGACATCGTGATCTGCGGCCATTCCGATTGCGGCGCCATGAGCGGCCTGATGAAGCCGGACCTCCTGAAGAAGATGCCCAGCGTCGCGGCCTGGCTGCGCCACGCCGAGGCCGCCGAGCGGATCGTCTGCGAGGCCTATCCCGAGGGGATGGATCCCCAGGAGCGCCACCGGGCCCTCGCCCTGGAGAACGTGGTGGTCCAGCTCGCCAACCTGCGCACCCATCCGAGCGTCGCCGCCGGCCTGGCCAGGGGCGTCCTGCGCCTGCACGGCTGGTTCTTCGAGATCGAGTCCGGCGCGCTCCTGGCCTATGACGGCACGACCGGGCGGTTCCGGCCGATCGCCGAGGTGGACATGCCCGTGGCCCAGTCGCCCCTGCCGGGGGACCGGATGCGCGCCGCGTAAGCGCCCACCCGCGCCGCGGCCGGCCCGGCGAGACGCGGGCACGGCCCGCCCGGACCGGATGTCACAGCGCCGACGATTGATCACGACCCGGGCCGAAAACTTTGTCCGCCCGTATAGCCTCTTCGACCCAAGATCTTCGCATCCGGTTAAGCTTGAATCTTCGCGCCCTTTTAAGACGCCGCCGCCACACTCGCCCGGTCCGGTCGACCCGCGGCCCGGGATCCGGCGGACATGCGTCTTCGGCAGGGAGCTTCGTCGATGTTCAGGTTCCTCGCGGCCCCGGTCGCCTGCCTGGCCCTGGCCGGAATCGCCGCGGCGCAGGACCGGACCGAGAGCGTCCAACCGGTGGCGGCGATCCCGGGGCCGGAGGCGCAGCGACCGGACCCCGCGCCCCGCATCCCCCTCGACAGCCTCGCCCTCCGTCACCCGGAGCCCGAGGCCGCCCAGACCACCGCGTCCCTGAAGAGCCCGGCGGATCTGCCCAGGGAGGCGCTCAGGCCGGTCCCCAAGCCCTGGTGCGCGCAGGAGAGACGCGTCGGCACCGGCGCGGGCTTCTGCCTGATCAACTGAAGCGCCTCCCGACGCCCGGGACGGCGGTTTGCGGCAGCGGGCCCGTGCCCTCGGGGACGCCGCAAGCCAGATCGCGTCGCCGCGCGCCCAGCCTCGTTCTCAAGCCTCCGGATCCGGGTCCCGCTCGAATGGGGGATCGGCCTCTCCGGCCAGGGCGTAGGTGGCCTCGGCGACGCGGCGCAGGGGTCCGCCGGATCCGGCTCGCTTCCACAGCCGGGTGTTGAGCGCCGCCACCGGATCGCGCCCCGGCAGGCTGAAGCCGCGGGCCAGGAGGATCTCCAGGATCTCGGCCGCGTGCAACGGCCGGCCGGCCTCCAGGATCGCCCCGCAGGCCGCCTCCACCAGCGCCCGTCCGTAGCGGCGCGCGGCCGCCGCATCCTCCGTGAAAGCGATCGCCGGCGGGATCCCGGCCGGCTCCTCGTGCGGTGGAACGGGTCGGGTCTCCTGGGCTGGGATGTCCCAGGCCTCGGGCGCGGCCGGGCTCGGCCGGGAGCCGGGCGGCGGGCTGGTCTCGACGGGGATGCCCCGGGCTGCGGCAGGCCGCGGTTCCGGCGCCGGACGGGCGGCGTGGCCCGCGTCGCGGCCTTCGTCTCGATCGAGGACGGCCGACCCGCTCCCCGCCCCCTTCAGCCGCCGGCCGAGTTCCCGGTAGAGCACGAGATCGGCGATCTCGCGGTCGAGCGCCTCACGCTGCCGCCGCAACGCGGCGAGCCGCGCCTCGATCTCCTCGTCCGACAGGCCCATGTCGCGTTCCCTTCAGCAGGACGGAACATGTAGCCTGTTCCAAACGCCTAGGGAATAGCTCGTCTTCGTTCCATTGCCTCGGCAGCCAGACGCATGAGGGAATTGACCCCTTCTGAAAGGGAATTCACTCCGTTCCCTCAAATTCCCTGCCGGCGCGCTTTCATTCCCTTCGTGGAGGCCGGGCGTGGCGGCACCAGCAGGGCGCTCGGATCGGCCGGGTGCAGGGTCAGGCCGCCATCGTCGAGCACGATCGGCAGGCGCGGGAACACCTCGCGCAGATGCGCCAGATCGGCCTTGAACGCCTGCCGGAAGCTGCGGATCGAGGCGTTCTCGGCGCCGAACTGTGCGTGCAGGTTGCCCCAGGTCAGCCGCAGCGGCCGTTGCAGGGCCCGCAGCCGGTAGCCGGTCCAGAACAGCAGGTCGAGCTTGCGCGCCGAGCCGGAGAAGGCCCGCGCCGCCCGCACGTCGACCGGCAGGGCGTGCTTGATCAGCGTCTCGTAGAATTCCGGGTCGAACCGGACCGTCCGGCCCGCCTCCTCCTCGCCCTCGCCGGCGCGCGGACGCCACAATTCCAGGCTGCGGAACGGCGGGACGTTGAGGGTGGTGGCGCTGTCGCGCCCGTCCCAGAGGCCGATCTGCATGGTGCAGGCGGCCAGCCGGTTCAGCTGTTCCTTGAACTGCCGGATGGTGCCGCGCTCGCCGCCGGTCACCGCGAACCCCATCTCGCGCATGAAGCCCGAGAGCGTCTCGGCGACCTTCACGGTGGGGCTGCGCTGGCGCACCGCCTCGGTGCAGAGGTGCAGCAGCACCAGCCGGGCCTTCGGCCCGTAGGGCAGCCCCTGGGGCTCGAAGGCGCCGGTCTCCGGATCCTTGATCCGCCCGGCCATCAGGCTCAGCGAGTTGCGCCCGTAGGTGCGGGAGAATTCCCGCACCGGCCCGGGATCGCGATAGGGCAGGCCGCAGAGCGCCAGCACCGAGTGGATGTGCTGCAGGCTCGAGGGCAGCGCCGGCTCGCTCTCGATGACGAGGCGCACCGCGTCGCGGCGGCGCTGGTCGCGCGACAGCTGGGCGCGGCGGAGCTCCTGCTCCCCGAGAACGGCGGCCTCGGCATCGCGCGCGCGCTGGCGGTGCAGCACGTGCTCGACGATCTGGGCGAACAGGAAGCCGCCGCGCGCCGCCTCGATCTCGGCCCGCAGATCCGCGTCGTGGATCGCGGCAATCTTTTCCTCGATGCCCATCGCCCCTCAGCCCGAGCCGCACGCGGGCACGCCCTTCCAACAGGCGGAGAGGCGGCCCGATCCTGCCATGCCACGATTCGCCCGCCGGGGCTCCGGTCCGATCCGGCTTGTCCCGGCAATCCACGCTTCCCCGAGGCCTGTCGCGAGGATCTCCAGAGCGGCAGCCGCGCAGAGTTGCATACGCGCGGATCCGGGCCCTGAGCCCACGCAGAGTTCGATACGCCCGGGTCCGGGCATTCTGTCCCCGCATTCCACCGCCCCGACCCCGAATCCGCGCCGAATCGGATACGCGACCGCGCAGAATCCCATGCGCCCACCGGCCGGATCCGCGCAGACTCCGATACGCCGGCGCGCAGAGTCGCATGCGCATCCACGCAGAGTCGGATACGAAAACCAGGCCTAAACCCATGGCACAGATGAGGAATTGGGCACTGCATATAGTCTTCCGAACTGACTCTCTGAAAGATTCCTTCTAGATAATCTTCCTACTTAACGCGGCGCTCGTTCGTTCTGACGAACACATCCGGTTCCGTCGACATGCACATGGTTTGAAGGGAATATACCCGATCCATCCACAGACCGGGGTGCGGGGGTGAGGCGTCCGTCAGGGAATCCGGTGCCCGGTCAGCCCGGCGACGATGTTTCGGACGGCCTCGGGTTGACGTGGGCTGTGCCGCCCGGTTTCTCGGACCGACCCAGTCTGGAAAGGCCGTGCCGATGCTCCCCTCCCCGATCGCGTTCCGATGACCGGCCGCCGCAATGACGGTCGCCCGGGCGGCCCACCCCGGTCCGGGTTCCGACCCGGCTTCCGGCCTGGGGGGCGTCCCGGCGGGTCCGGGCCGCGGCCCGAATCCGGCGCGCCGGAGGGCGCCGCGGTGCTCTACGGCTGGCACCCGGTGGTACAGGCGCTCGGCAACGCGGAGCGCGGCCTGCACCGGCTGCTCGCCACCGAGAACGCGGCGGCCCGGCTGACCGAGGAATTCGGCGACGCCCTGCGCATCACCCCCGAGCTGGTGCGGCCGAGCGAGATCGGGCGCCTGCTCGGGCCGGACGCGGTCCACCAGGGTCTCTATCTCGAGGCCGAGCCCCTGCCCGCCCCCGGGCTCGACGACCTGCCGGCCGATGCCCTGCTGCTGGCGCTGGACCAGATCACCGACCCGCACAATGTCGGAGCGATCGTCCGCACGGCTGCGGCTTTCGGGGTCGCCGGCATCGTCACCACGGTGCGGCACGCGCCGGGTGCCACCGGGGTCCTGGCGAAATCCGCCTCTGGCGGGCTGGAGCACGTGCCCTTCGTCACCGTCCGCAACCTGGCCGAGGCGCTGATCGAGTTGGGCGAGCGCGGCTACACGCGGATCGGCCTCGATTCCGACGCGCCCGCGAGCCTCGACACGCTCACCATCGCCCGGCCGCTGGTGATCGTCCTCGGGGCGGAGGGCAAGGGCCTGCGCGAGCGGACCCGCACCTGCTGCGACATCCTGGCCCGGATCCCGTTCTCGGGGGCGATCCGCAGCCTCAACGTCTCGAACGCCGCCGCGATCACGCTCTACGCCCTGGGCCGGCCGCCGGCCTGAAGGGCGGCCGGATACGGCCCGGAAACAAAAAGACCCGCGCCGAATCCGTGCCGCGACCTAGGCAATTCCAGTCCTCTGCCGTAGAAGACCGCATTGAGGGGGGCGTGGGCTGCGAGGCGTGCGCCGGATGCTGGACGATGCTTTAACTTACGGCGGTGGGGCTTTCAGCCTGATCGCGGTCGGCGTGTGGCTGTGGCTCGCCCGGCGGGCGATCCCGAGCTTCGAGTCCTTCGTGAAGGGGTTCGACGACGAGCTGCGGCTGGGCGCGAGCCCGGAGGAGCGCGCCCGCACCGCCCGCTGGCATCAGATCCGCCAGGCGGCCGTGGCCCTGACCGCGGTCGGCGCCCTGTGCCTGTCGATCGGCCTCGCGATCCCCGACTGAGAGCCTCTCACAAAACTCCCGCCGCACAGTCGCGTGCGAGGCGAGGGCTCCCGGGAACCGGGAGTTTTGTGAGGTGCTCTGAGTGGGTAACGTCCTGCCGCGAGGGCTCCGCCCCTGAACCCCGCCGAGGGGGTGAGCCCTTTGGAAGCGCCGTCGCGCCGGCTCTACGGCTCGGCCCGGAATCCGGCGAGCGGTGCGGTCAGTGTGCAGACGAGCCCGTCGCGGGCGAAGTCGAGCTCGGCCCGGCCGCCGACCGCCCCGGCCAGCCCGCGCTCGATCAGCCGCGAGCCGAAGCCCCTGCGCCTCGGCGGGGCCACCGGCGGGCCGCCGCTCTCCCGCCAGACCAGCGTGAAGCCATCGTCCCCGGCCGCGTCGCAGCCCGTCTCCCAGCGCACCGCGACCCGGCCCGTCTCCGTCGAGAGCGCGCCGTATTTGACCGCGTTGGTGCCGAGCTCGTGCAGCATCAGGGCCAGCGACAGGGCGGCGGACGGCCCGATCAGCAGGTCCGGGCCGTTCAGCTCGAACCGGCCGCGCCCGTCCTGATGCAGCGCCAGGCTTCCCGTCACCACCGCGGCGACGCTGGCGGTCTCGGCCTGGCCGGCAAGGTGCCCGGCGAGCAGGACGTCGTGGGCCTGGCCCAGGGCGACCAGCCGCGCCGCCAGGGCCTCGCGGGCCGCGTCGATATCGGGGGCGTTGCGCAGCGTCTGCGCGGCGATCGCCTGCACCAGCGCCAGAGTGTTCTTGAGCCGGTGGGACAGCTCGCCGTTGAGCAGAGTCTGGTTCGCCTCGGTGCGCTTGCGCGCCTCGATATCGGACACCGCAACCACGGCGCCGACGGTGGCGCCGGCGGCATCCTTGATCGCCTCGCCCCGGATGGCGATCCAGCGGCGCGCCCCGTCCGGGTGCTGGTAGCGGACCTCCAGCTCGGCCCGGGCGGCCTGGCCCGCGCAGATCCGGGCGAGGGGGAATTCCTCCGGGGCCACCGGTCTGTCGTCGGCGTGGTAGGCGACGTAGACGCCGTATTCCGTGCTGGCCTGCGCGTAGAGCGTGTCGTGGCCCAGCACCTCGCGGATGCGCCGGTTGCCCATGACGATGCGGCCCGACGGCGCCTCGGCGAGCAGGATCCCGACCGGGACCGTGTCCATCACGGTGGCGAGCCGGGCCTCGGCCGCGCCGACCTCGCGGGTCTCGGCGAGCCCCGCCGCGACCGTGCCGGCGATCAACCGGGCCACCTCCAGATCGTCCGGCGTGAAGGCATCCGCCCGGGCCGCGCGCAATTCGAGGATGCCCAGAACCGCGCCGCCGAGGCGCACGGGCGCGTAGAGCGCCGCGCGCATCCCGGGCACCGGCAGCGGGTCCTGCGTCACCCGCGGATCCGCCGCCAGGTCCGGGCTCAGGAGCGCCGTGTCCCCGGTCAGCGCCGCGCCGGCCAGGCTGCCGGCGAGCGGCCGGTGCAGGCCGACCTGGCCGGCGAGGGTCCCGGCCCCCGAGCGGTAGACCAGGTCGGCGCCCTCGCGCATCGCGACGCCGCCGCCCTCGGCCTCGGGCACCGCCGCCAGGGCGGCGGCCACCAGGAGATCGAGGATCGCCCGCCGGTCGCCGGCCTCCAGCAGAGCCGTGAGCACCCCGGCCACCACCGCCCGCTGGGTCAGGAGGCGGTCGCGCGCGGCCCGGCTCCGCTGGAAGTCCAGCTGCCGGACGGCGAGCCGGGCGAGGGCGGCCAGATCCTCGGCCTCCTCGGCTCCGAGGCCTCCGGGGCGGGGGGCGTGGTCGAGCACGCAGAGGGTGCCGAGGCGCTCGCCGGATTCGGTCTGAAGCGCCGCCCCGGCGTAGAAGCGCAGGCCCGGGCCGGCCACGACCAGCGGGTCGGCGCGGGTGCGCGGATCCGTCGTCAGGTCGGGGATGACCAGCAGGCCCGGCCCGTCGGGGATACGCCCGAGGAGACCGTCGAGGCTGCTGCCGGGCGCGTATGGGCCGGGCTCGAACCCGGCTCCGGCCTGGAACCGGACCCGGTCTCCGGCCGCGAGGCCCAGCAAGGCCATCGGGGTTGCGCAGGCCCGCCGGGCCATGCGGACGAGGTCCGCGAACCCGGCCTCCGGCGGGGTGTCGGAAACGAAGCTGGCCGGCGCGGCGAGGCGGCACGGGTCGCGGACGTCGTGCATCGGGGCGTGATCGGTGGACGCGGATAGAGCCGCCTCCGGGGCAACGATGGCGGCAGCAAGGCTGACTGGGCAAAAATCGCGATCCCGGGCCTCATCCGAAACGATGAGGCGCGTTTTCGGGCCCGGAAGACCTCGACGAGACCCGATCAGATCGGCCTGGATAGCCAATCCGGACCGATGGAACCGGGATCCGGCCCGGGAGCGGGCGCCCGGCGCCGATCAACCCGCCAGGGCCGTGGCGTGCGCGGCGATTCCGCCCGCCGTAGTGAGCCAGATCCGGTCCCGGTGGGCCGCGATATGGCCGAGCGCCGCCCGCAGCGGCCGCAGCCGGTGGGGCTGGCCGACGATGTAGGGATGGAGCGCGATGCCCATCACCAGCGGCGCGGCGGCGGATTGCTCCAGCATCTCGTCGAAGGCGTCGACGATGGCGTCGGCGAATTGCCGGCCGGTCTCCTTGCGGGCGACGATCGCCGGGATGTCGTTCAGCTCCTGCGGATAGGGCACGGCCAGGATCCGGCCGCCGCCCCGGGTCGCCATCCAGGTCGGCTGGTCGTCGTGGCACCAGTCGAGCAGGTAGCGGTAGCCGGCCTCGGCGAGCAGGTCGGGCGTGACCCGCGATTGCGAGATCCAGGGGCCGAGCCAGCCGGCCGGCGCCCGGCCCTCCTGTCGGGTCAGGATCGCGGTCGCCTCCGCGATCAGGGCCCGCTCCTCCGCCTCGGGCAGGGTGCCCTGCCGCTCGGCATTGGTGCGCCCGTGCCCGACGATCTCGTCACCCCGGGCCCGGAACGCCTCGATCAGGCCCGGGCAGTCCCGGTAGAGCCGGCTGTTGACCAGCACGCTCGCGGGCAGGCCGAGGCCGTCGAGGGCGTCGCGCAGCCGCCAGGCCCCGACCCGGTTGCCCCAGTCGCGCCAGGCGTAATTGAGCACGTCGGGCTGCGGCCCGCCCGGGGCGAGCTCGGCCCCGAGCCCGGAGCCGAAATCGAAGGTCTCGAGATTGAGCCCGACATAGACCGCGAGCCGCCTGCCCCCGGGCCAGTCGTAGACCGGCCGGTCCGGAAGGGCGCTGTAGCGGTAGCGGCCGTGCAGTGCGGCCGAGGCAGACTCATCCATCGCGGGTCTCAATGTCCGGGGGCGCCCGACCAGATAGGCCGGATCCGGGCCGCCGACAGCGCCGGCCGATCCGCCGCCATGCCTGTTCGGGCGGGCGGCCCTGCTGTACCGGGTCGGAAACGGGACCGCGCGGGGCGCGGTCCGGGTGCCGAGGAAGGATCCGCCGTGCCGCTTGCCGCGACATCTCAGGGGGACGGCCGTCCGGTCGTCTCCGACATCGCCGCGCGCCTGGAACGGCTGCCGATGTCGCGCTACCAGCGGAAGATTTTTGCGATCATCGCCTCGGCGTGGCTGGTCGACCAGATCGACGTGGCGCTCCTGACCTTCCTGCTCGGCTCGATCGTGGTGGCGTTCGGCTTGAGCCCCACGGAGGCCGGCCAGCTCGCCGCCATGACCTTCGCGGGCCAGCTCGTCGGCAACATCGCCGCCGGCACCGCCTCCGACCGGTTCGGCCGCAAGGCCGTGTTCCAGGTGACCATGGTGGTCTGGGGCCTGGCGAGCCTCGCGGCGGCGACCGCCTGGAGCCTGCCCGTCCTGATGGCCTGCCGGTTCCTGATCGGGGTCGGCGTCGGCGGCGAGGCGCCGGTGGCGCAGGCGATGGTCTCGGAGATCGTCCCGGCCTCCGTGCGCGGCAAGTACATCGCGATCCTCGAAGGGTTCTGGGCGGTGGGCTACGTGCTGTCCGGGGCGATCAGCTTCTTCGTCCTGCCCTATCTCGGCTGGCGCTGGGCCTTCGTGGTGGTCGGCCTGCTGTCGCTGGTCGTGCTGGCGGTGCGCCGGACCATGCCCGAATCGCCCCGCTGGCTCGCGGAATCCGGCCGTCACGCGGAGGCCGAGGCGGTGATGGCCACGATGGAGCGCGCGGTCGAGCGCGCCACCGGCCGACCCCTGCCCCCGGTCACCCCGCAGATCGCCGCCGCGGTGGCGGAGACCGTCGCCGAACCGATTCCTGGCCCTCGCCTGAGCGCGGTCGCGACCCTGTTCGCGCCGGCCTACCGGATGCGCACCGTGATGGCCTTCGGGCTGTGGTTCTTCGCGCTGATCGGGTTCTTTGGGCTCAATTCCTGGATCGCGGTGCTGCTCAAGGAGCGCGGCTTCTCGATCGTCGGCTCGGTGGGGTTCGTGACCCTGATCACGCTGGGCGGCATCCCGGGCTTCGCCGCGGCGGCCGTCCTGCTCGAGCGGATCGGCCGCAAGCCGACCACTTCCCTGTTCCTCGTCTGCGCGGCGGCGGCCGCCTGGCTGTACGGCAATGCCGGCGGCGAGCCCGTGCTGACCGTCGCCGGCCTCGCGGTGACCTGGCTGTTCGTCGCCGGCTTCGTGATGCAGTTCTTCATGTTCGGCATGTGGAGCTGCCTCTACGCCTACACGCCGGAACTGTACCCGACCCGGGCCCGGGCCACGGGGGCCGGCTTCGCCTCGGCCTTCGGGCGGATCGGCGCCATCCTGGGGCCGATGATCGTGCCCGTGCTGGTCCGCGATTACGGCCCGGCCACCGCCTTCCAGGTCGGCGCGGGCGGCTTCCTGATCGCCGCCCTGCTGGTCCTCACCCTCGGGGTCGAGACGCGCGGCAAGGTGCTGGAGGCGGTCTCGCATTGACGAGACCCGCCTACCAGGGACGAGATCGGGTTTCCAAAGGTCTCAGCCCTTTGGCGGGGTTCAGGGGCGGAGCCCTTGAGCGCACGGCCCGAGGCCCGATAGCAGGGCTCCGCCCTGCACCCGCACAAGGTCTCGACCTTGTGGATCCAGTCACAACCATGGAGTCCCCAAACAATGCCCGTCGTGGACATGCGCAGCCGGCCGACCTTCCTGCACAAGTTCTTCGGCGCCGAGCCCGACACGCCGGAATTCGGCGTCGCGCGCTGGCTGAACGCCCGGGTCGGCAGCCGCGAGGTCGAGCACTTCACCCGCGGCGCCACGATCGAGGGGTTCTGCGCCGAGATGGACGGCGCCGGGATCGACGTCGCCGTGATGGTCGCCCGCTCGGTGCCGGGGGTGCGGGTCTCGAACGACGCCCTCGCGCAGGCCGCCGGGCATGATCCGAAGCGGCTGATCGGCATCGCCTCGGTGGATCCGGTGAAGCTCGGCCGCAAGGCCGCGGTCGCCGAGGCCAAGCGCGCCGTGACCGAGCTCGGCTTCAAGGGGATCAACCTCGATGCGGGCTTCTACCGGGAGGGCATGCGGGCCGACGACGAGCGGCTGATGCCGCTCTACGAGCTGTGCGAGAAACTCGCGGTCCCGGCCTTCGTGATGTCCGGCCCCACCACTCCGGACCTGCGCCTCAACGACCCGCTGGCGGTGGATCGGGTCGCCCGGACCTTCCCGAAGTTGCCGATCGTCTGCTGCCACGGGTTCTATCCGCACGTGGCCGAGATGGTGACCGTGGCCTTCCGCAACGAGAACGTGTTCGTCTCCCCGGACATGTACACGTTCGCCCCCGGCGGCGGCCTCTACGTGGAGGCGGCGAACGGCTTCATGAAGGACCAGTTCCTGTTCGGCTCCTCGTTCCCGTTCCGGCCGATGCGCCAGGGCGTCGCGGATTTTCGCGCCCTCGGCCTCTCGGAGGAGGCCCTGGACGCCGCCCTCTGGCGCAACGCCGACCGCCTGCTCAACCTCGGCCTCGCCTAGGCCCGGTCCTGAGATCCCAAAGGGCTCAGCCCTTTGGCAGGGGTTCGGGGGCGGAGCCCCCGAGACACCAGGGCTCCGCCCTGGACCCGCACAAGGTCCCGGACCTTGTGAATCCGGGACCTTGTCGTCAGGCGGCGCGGACGTTGGCCAGGAAGTCGCCGACGGCGCCGCGCAGGGCGCTGGCCTGCCGGGCCAGGTCGCTGGCGGCGTCGAGCACCTGGGACGAGCCGTGGCTGGCCATGTCCGCCGCCTCGCCCACGCCGGCGATGTGGCCCGAGACCGCGCGGGTATCCTGCGAGGTCTGGCCGGTGGTGCGGGCGATCTCGGCGGTGGCCGCGCCCTGCTGCTCGACCATGGCGGCGATCTCGGCCCCGATCCGGGCGAGGGTGCGGATCACCTCGGTGATGCCGCCGATCGACCGGACCGAGGCCTCGGTGGAGCCGGTGATCTCGGCGACCTTGGCGGCGATCTCCTCGGTGGCCTTGGCGGTCTGGCCGGCCAGTTCCTTCACCTCGGACGCCACCACGGCGAAGCCGCGCCCCGCCTCCCCGGCCCGGGCGGCCTCGATTGTGGCATTGAGCGCCAGCAGGTTGGTCTGGCCGGCGATGTCCGAGATCATCGCGACGATCGCCCCGATATTGCCGGCGGCCTGGGCGAGGCGGCGGACTTCCCCGGCCATGCCGTCCGCATCCCGGGTCGCGGAGGCCGCGAGGTCGGCGGAGGCCCCGACCTGCACGCCGATCTCCCGGACCGAGGCGGTGAGCTCCTCGGTGGCCGCCGCCACCGTATCGGCCGAGCGGGCGGCCGAATCCGCGGCGCCGGTCACCGCCCGGCTGAGGTCGGTGGTGTCCCGGGCGGCCCGGGCCATGCCGTGGGCGGAGTCCTCCAGCTGCTCGGCGGCGGCCGAGACCGCCTCGACGATGCCGCCGACCTGCCGCTCGAAGCTGTCGGCCAGGCTCAGGGCGGCGGCGCGCTGGGCGGCGGCGTTCTCGGCGGCGAGCCGCTGCTGCTCGGCCCGGGCGAGCCGGCGCTCGGCGACGCTGTCGCGGAACGTCACCGCGGCGGCGGCGATCGCCCGCACCTCGCGCGGGCCCCCCGCGGGGATCGCCAGCTCGGCGGCGCCCGGCTCGTCCCGGCCGATCGCCGTCAGCACCCGGGCCATCCGGGCCAGGGGCCGGGCGATGGCCGTGCCCAGCCAGAAGGCGAAGCCCACCGAGAGCGCGAACAAAGCGAGGCCGCCCGCGATCCAGACCGCCAGCATCCGGTCGGCCCGGGCCCGCACCGCGTCGGCGGCGGCCACGAGGTCGGCGGTCAGCCGGTCCTCGACGCCCTTCAGGGCGTCGATGCGCTGGGTAGCGAGCCGGAACCAGGCCGGCGCGTCGCGGAAGGCGAGGGTCGTGCCCGGCATCGTCTCCTGCACGGCCTTGCGCAGGCGCGCCACCTCCCGGGCCGGCTCGGTCGCCTCCGCGGCGTCCAAGAGCGCGGCCTGCCCGTCCGAGGCCCCGGCCCGGAACAGGGCGCCGTAGGTCGCCTGATCGGCCGAGAGCGTGGTGAGCCGGCGCGTGGCGGGAAGGTCCAGGGTGCCGGAGGCGAACACCGCCGAGGCGGCGGCCCGCTCCTGGCCGGCGGCCTCCTTCAGCGCCAGGAACGCCGCGTAGGCGTTCGCCCGGCCCGCGATGCCGGCCTCGCCGATCACCCCGCCCATCGCCCGGACCACGCCCAGCCCCTCGCCGATCAGGCCAGTATAGAACGATACCGCCTGTGGCGCGCTCACGCCGAGGGCGTCGACCGCCCGGCGCTGGGCCGCGAGCACGGCGAGCGCCTTGGACAATCCGTCCGCCCGCGCCGCGAAGGCGGGGCCGAAGCCGGTCGCCGCCGTCATCGCGTCGGGAAGCCCGGCGAGCGCCGCGTCGGTGCGGCTGCGCTGGGCCGCGAGTTCCGGCCCGAACTGCGCGCCCTTGGCGCCCAGGAACAGGCTGGACGCGCCGCGCTCGCGCTGCGCCTCGTGGACGAAGGCGCTGATCCGCGAGGCGAGGCCGACGAGGTTCTCGACCCGGTCCATCTCGGCGCGCCGCGCCCATTGGTCGGACACCGCCCACCCCGCTGCGCCCGCGAAGGCGAGGCATGGCGCAAGCGCCACCGCGAGGATGCGGGCGCGGAGCGAGGAGAGGACGGTCATCGGAATCCAGAGCGGTCGCGGTTAACCCGAATCATCCGGGACGGGTATAAAAACACCGTTACGGTGGAAGGGTTTGGCGCGGACCGCCATGCACAATCAGGCGGCACTCCGAACAGTCGGTGCCGCGTCGTCATGCAGTTCCACATGCCGGTCGCCCCAGACCTTCAGCGCGTGGATGACCGGCTCCAGCGACCGCCCGCGCGCGGTCAGGCTGTATTCCACCTTCGGGGGCACCTCGGCGTAGACTTTCCGCGCGATCAGGCCGTCCGCCTCCATTTCGCGCAGCTGGTTCGTCAGCATGCGCTGCGTGACGTTCGTCAGCCGCCGGCGGATCTCGTTGAAGCGCAGGGTCCCTTCCATCAGGTGGTAGAGGATCACGCCCTTCCACTTGCCGTCGATGAGCCGGAGGGTCGCCTCGACGGCGCAGCCGGGGCTGCAGGCGCCGCGATGATGTCGGGTGCGGGGCATGGCAGGATCCTCGGCCGTCTCCAGGGACGGTATCATTTTCGGCACTAGCGGCGTTTTATGTGCGTACTTGCGGTTCGTGAAGGCGGGCGGCATCTCCTGGCGGGTCAGCCGGAGGAGATTGCGATGCGCGCCGTCGGGTACAGAAAATCCCTGCCGATCACCGAGGCCGAGGCCCTGGTCGATTGCGACCTGCCCCAGCCCGAGCCCGGACCCCGCGACCTCCTGGTGAAGGTCGAGGCGGTCTCGGTGAACCCGGTCGACACCAAGATCCGCCTGCGGGCCGAGCCCGAGGCGGGCGGGGTCAAGGTGCTGGGCTGGGACGCCGCCGGCACCGTGGTCGCCAAGGGCGCCGAGGCCGAGGGCTTTTCCGTCGGGGACGCGGTGTTCTACGCGGGCGACCTCACCCGGCCGGGGACCAACGCCGAATTCCACTGCGTCGATGCGCGCATCGTTGGGCACAAGCCCGCGCGCCTCGACTGGGCGCAGGCGGCCGCCCTGCCGCTCACCGCCATCACCGCCTGGGAGGCCCTGTTCGACCGGCTCGACACCGCCAAGCCGGTGCCGGGCGCCGCCCCGGCGATCCTGATCGTCGGCGGGGCGGGCGGCGTCGGCTCGGTGGCGATCCAGCTCGCCCGGCACCTCACGGACCTGACCGTGATCGCCACCGCGTCCCGGCCCGAGACGGCGGCCTGGTGCCGGGATCTCGGCGCCCACCACGTGGTCGACCATGCCAGGCCGCTGGCCGCCGAGGTGGCTTCCCTGGGCCTCGGCGCACCGGGCCTCGTGTTCTCGACCACCAACACCGACGCGCACCTGGCCGAGATCGCCGCGCTGATCGCCCCGCAGGGCCGGTTCGCCCTGATCGACGACCCCGCCCAGCTCGACGTGGCCCAGCTCAAGCGCAAGAGCCTGTCGCTGCACTGGGAGTTCATGTTCACCCGCTCGATGTTCGGCACCTCCGACATCGGCGCCCAGGGCGCGCTCCTCGACGAGGTCGCCCGGCTGGTGGATGCGGGGCGCCTGCGCACGACCCTGGGCGAGCATTACGGGCGGATCGACGCCCAGAACCTGCGGCGGGCCCACGCGCTGATCGAGAGCGGGCGCGCCAAGGGCAAGATCGTGCTCGAAGGCTTCGCGTCGTGAGGCGGGCGCCATGACCGAGGCCGGCACCGGCCTCTTCGACGTGGCGGCGCTCGCGGCGGCCCTGCCCGACAGCGCGCGGACGCTCCTGGTCGACACCTACCTGACCGACCGGGAGGCGGCGAGCGCCCGGGTGTTCCGGGTCTACCGCCCGACGCCGCCGCACTACCACGCCACCTGCGACGAGTACCTCTACTGCCTCTCGGGACGCGGCACTGTCTGGCTGGGCGACCCCGCGAACCTGACGACCTTCGGTCCCGGCCAGCTCCTGTTCTTCGAGAAGGGCACGGTGCACGCGATGCCGGAGATCGCCCCGGACGAGCCGGTGACGTTCCTGTCGATCGACACCCCGCGGCGGGCGCCCACCGACATCATCTTCGTGAACCCCGAGGACGGCACCCCCGCCACCCTCATGGCGCGCAACGCCGGGTCGTAAGAATTCGCAACCGGGATGATGCTCTAAAGCGCGAGATGTCTCACGCTGCGGCCGTGGACGATGGCCAGGATCAGGACGCCGTCATCCACCGGCTCGTAGAGGATCACGTGCGCGGCATATTCGTGCCTGTGCACGCCGGGCCGGATCGCGTCGGCCCTCCGGCCCATACGGGGATTGTCGGCGAGGAGCTGGAAGGCGTGCTCCAGACCGGTGGCATAGGCTTCGACTTGGCGGACACCGAACTGCCGGTAGCCGTGGACGGCGATGTCGAACAGGTCCGCCTCTGCCCTCTTTGTGAGGGTGTAGTCACTCATCCAGCGGCTGGTCGCTCTGTGCATGCGTCCTGGCCCGGGCGACGATGTCGGGGACCTTGCGATGGCTCGCTCCACTGGCCCGGGACTCGTCGACGATCCGGCGCAGATCCTCGATCGTCAGTTCGGGCTGGACCCGCCGCTCGCGATCACGGCGCACGAGGTCGCGGACATAGTCGCTCGTGCTGGCGTAATCGCCCTGTTTGATCTGCGCCTCGATCCATTCTTTCATCGGATCGGGCAGGGAAATGGTCATGGTGGCCATGAGGGCCTCGTCATAAGCCCGGGAGGATCGGAGACCACGATATCAAGGATAAGCGTTTTTCACAAAATTTCTTATGCCCGCGGTTCGCCGCCGGCCGGATCCAACTGTTTCACCACGTGGTTGCCGGCGTACGCGTTTCGTTCTAGCAAGGGCTTCGCATGACGGGCCTGCGTCCCGCCGGCCCCACCTTGCCGTCGACCGCTCCCGGCTCGACATGAGCGGGTGCGGCGGCTGACCCGCGCGCAAGCCAGCCCCGACCGCGTCGACGCCTCGAAAGACCGCCGCCCTCATGGCCAAAGCCCAAGCCGGAACCCGAGTCGGAGCCCGAGTCGGCGCCAGCAAAGCCGCCCCCAAACCCTCGCCCGTGAAGGTTTCCGCAGCCAAGGCGCCTGCGGACGCGGTGCCGGTCAAGCCCGCGCGCAAGAAGGCCGAGGCCCCCGCGCCGGACCGGCGGAACGCGGCCGCGGAGGCCGCCACCGACGCCAAGCTGGAGGCCCTGTTCGACGCCGCGCAGCCGGCCGCCGGCGACCGGCGGGTCATCACGGTCCGGGGCGCCCGGGAGCACAACCTCAAGAACGTCGACCTGACGATCCCCCGGGACAAGCTCGTGGTGTTCACCGGGCTGTCGGGCTCGGGCAAGTCGTCGCTCGCCTTCGACACGATCTACGCCGAGGGGCAGCGCCGCTACGTCGAGTCGCTCTCGGCCTATGCCCGCCAGTTCCTGGAGATGATGTCCAAGCCCGATGTCGACCAGATCGACGGGCTCTCGCCGGCCATCTCCATCGAGCAGAAGACCACCTCCAAGAATCCCCGCTCCACCGTCGGGACGGTGACCGAGATCTACGACTACATGCGCCTGCTCTGGGCGCGGGTCGGCATCCCCTACTCCCCGGCCACCGGCCTGCCGATCGAGAGCCAGACCGTCCAGCAGATGGTCGACCGGGTGCTGGAACTGCCGGAGAAGACCCGGCTGTACCTGCTGGCCCCGGTGGTCCGTGGGCGAAAAGGCGAATACCGGAAAGAGATCGCAGAGTACCAAAAGAAAGGCTTTCAGCGGCTGCGGGTCGATGGCGAATACTACGCGATCGACGACGCGCCCAAGCTCGACAAGAAGTTCAAGCACGACATCGACGTGGTGGTCGACCGGATCGTGGTGCGGCCCGACATCGCCGCGCGGCTGGCCGACTCGTTCGAGACCGCCCTGGAGCTCGCCGACGGCATCGCCGAGATCGTGTTCGCGGACGCCCCCGAAGGCGAGGAGCCTCGGACGATCACGTTCTCCTCGCGCTTCGCCTGCCCGGTCTCGGGCTTCACCATCGCGGAGATCGAGCCCCGGCTGTTCTCGTTCAACAACCCGTTCGGCGCCTGCCCGACCTGCGGCGGCATCGGCCACGAGATGCGGATCGACCCCGAGCTGGTGATCTCGGACGCGGCCCTGAGCCTGAAGCGCGGCGCGGTCGGCCCCTGGGCGAAATCGACCTCGCCCTATTACGGCCAGACGCTCGACGCGCTGGCGGAGCATTACGGCTTCAAGACCAGCGTGCCCTGGCAGAGCCTGCCGGAGGCGGCCCGCGCCATCGTGCTCTACGGCTCCGGCAAGCAGGCGATCCGCTTCGCCTACGATGACGGCCTGCGCAAGTATGCGGTCAACAAGCCGTTCGAGGGCGTGATCCCGAACCTGGAGCGCCGCTACAAGGAGAGCGATTCCGACGCCGTCCGGGAAGAAATCGGCCGCTTCATGAGCGAGACGCCTTGCGCGTCCTGTGGCGGCAAGCGGCTGAAGCCCGAGGCGCTGGCCGTGAAGGTCGCCATGGCCGATATCGGCGACGTGACGGCGCTGTCCGTTTCGGAGGCCCATCGCTGGTTCTCCGAATTGCCGGAGAAGCTGACCGCCAAGCAGAACGAGATCGCGGTCCGGATCCTGAAGGAAATCCGCGACCGGCTCAGCTTCCTGGTGGATGTCGGCCTGGAATACCTGACGCTGGCCCGCGGCTCCGGCTCCCTGTCGGGGGGCGAGAGCCAGCGCATCCGGCTGGCCTCGC
This sequence comes from Methylobacterium brachiatum, assembly GCF_900113845.1. NCBI lineage: Bacteria > Pseudomonadati > Pseudomonadota > Alphaproteobacteria > Hyphomicrobiales > Methylobacteriaceae > Methylobacterium > Methylobacterium brachiatum. The sequence continues at coordinate 74,399 of NZ_FOQW01000022.1, forward strand.
AGATCGGCTCCGGCCTGACCGGCGTGCTCTACGTGCTGGACGAGCCCTCGATCGGCCTGCACCAGCGCGACAACGAGCGGCTGCTCGGCACGCTCAAGCGCCTGCGCGATCTCGGCAATTCGGTGATCGTGGTCGAGCACGACGAGGACGCGATCCTGCAGGCCGACTACGTGGTCGATGTCGGCCCGGGCGCGGGCATCCATGGCGGCGAGATCATCGCCCAGGGGACGCCGGCCGAGGTGCTGGCCAACCCCGCCTCGCTCACCGCCAAGTACCTCACCGGCGAGATGGCGGTACGCACCCCGGCCGCACGGCGGAAGGGGCGCAAGGGCAAGCTCGGCGTGTTCGGCGCCCGGGGCAACAACCTCAAGGACGTCGACATCGAGATCCCGCTCGGGACCTTCACCTGCATCACCGGCGTCTCGGGCGGCGGGAAATCCACCCTGGTGATCGACACCCTGTACAAGGCCGTCGCGAAGAAACTGAACGGGGCGCTGGAGCACCCGGCCCCGTACGACCGCCTCGAGGGGCTGGAGCATCTCGACAAGGTCATCGACATCGACCAGTCGCCGATCGGGCGCACGCCGCGCTCGAACCCCGCCACCTATATCGGCGCCTTCACGCCGATCCGCGACTGGTTCGCCGGCCTGCCCGAGGCCAAGGCGCGCGGCTACCAGCCGGGCCGCTTCTCCTTCAACGTGAAGGGTGGGCGGTGCGAGGCCTGCTCGGGCGACGGCGTCATCAAGATCGAGATGCACTTCCTGCCGGACGTCTACGTCACCTGCGACGTGTGCAAGGGCAAGCGCTACGACCGCGAGACCCTGGAGGTGAAGTACCGCGGCAAGTCGATCGCCGACGTGCTCGACTCCACCGTCGAGGAGGCGGCCGAGCTGTTCAAGGCGGTGCCGGCGATCCGCGAGAAGCTCGAGACCCTGAAGCGGGTCGGCCTGCACTACGTTCATGTCGGCCAGCAGGCGACCACCCTGTCGGGGGGCGAGGCGCAGCGGGTGAAGCTGTCCAAGGAGCTGTCGAAGCGCGCCACCGGGCGCACCCTCTACATCCTCGACGAGCCGACCACCGGCCTGCACTTCCACGACGTGGCCAAGCTCATGGAGGTGCTCCACGAGCTCGTGGACCAGGGCAACACGGTGGTGGTGATCGAGCACAACCTCGAAGTGATCAAGACCGCCGACTGGGTGATCGACATGGGTCCCGAGGGCGGCGATGGCGGCGGCCGGGTGGTGGCCCTGGGCACGCCGGAGGAGATCGCCCGCGCGAAGGCGAGCCATACCGGCCGGTTCCTGCGCGAGGTTCTGGCCCGGCGCCCCGCCCCGCAGACCGGCCGCCGCAGCGCCGCCGAATAGGCGCCGGGGCGGCAAATTCTGCCGGGTGAGGGCGGGAATCCCGGCCCGGTCGGCCCGCCACGCCGCCTGATTCGGGCCGCCGGCCGCCGATGCCGGCCCCGGGCGGCCCGGTCGGGGCGGGGATTCCGGCCCGTGGGTGATGGCCGGGCCCCTGCCCGTTCCCCCGCTCCCGCTTGCCGGATTCTCCCGCCAGCGCCGTCGGCAACAGCTTGACCGTTCAACGATATTTTGCCGGCCGGAACCCCCATATTCATTCCTGGGGACTGTGTTGCATCGCCGCAAAAATGCGGCTTTTGCGCAACGGTTCGGCCGGTTTTGCCGCTTCGATCAGCATTCCACTGTCTTTCCGCAGGTCTCTGTAGAATAGTCACCAACGTTGAGACGGGCGGGCTCCGTGGGGGCGCTCGGCACACCGGAAGTCGGCAGCCGCCAAGGGCGAGCAGACCGGCAGGGTAGTGCCGAATGCGGGACGGATGCCTTGAGACCTTGGGAAGGAATGAAACAATGATGAAGAACTGGCTCGCGGCCGGCGCAGTCGCGCTCACGGTCGGCATGACGTCGACGATCGCGCAGGCGCAGACCACGACCATCCCGGGCGAGCAGGTCGGCCTCGCCGTCGGCGCGCCGCTGCCCGAGGGTATCTACGCGATCAACACGTTCACGTACCGCCGCGCCGATGCGCCGTCGACCGCCGTCGGTGGCGCGCTCGACACGGCCGTGAACATCCCGGTGCTGGTCTGGTCGACCCCGCTGGTGCCGCTCGGCGGCCGCATCGAGCTGCTCGTCGCTCCCCCGACCGTGTTCGCCTTCACCCGCAACGGTGCCGGCCGGAACAACAAGGACATCTCGATCAACGTCGGCACCTTTGTCGGCGGCATCTGGGCATTCGACCTGGGTAACAACTTCGGCGTCAGCTTGCTCGGCGGTGCCTACCTGAACGACCTCAACGGCGACCGCGGCACGCTCGCCAGCGTCGGCGGTCCGAGCCCGGTCCTTCCGCAGCTCTCCTCCAACACCTACCGCTTCGGCGTGGCCGGCAGCTACACCGGCGACGGCTGGAACATCACCGGCAACCTGACCGCCAACATCTACGACTCGCCCGGCCGCTTCCCCGGCTTCGGCCCCACCCGCGGTCCGTTCTACCTGTCCGACTCCCTGAACTTCGACATCACCGCGACGAAGAAGTTCGGCAACTTCGAGATCGGCCCGGTCGCCTACGGCACCTACAACTTCGACATCGGCCAGTTCAGCGCGGCGGCTGGCAACCGCGGCCGGTTCGCTGTCGGCGGCCTGATCGGCTACGACTTCAAGGTCTTCACCGTGCAGGCCTACGTCGCCCGCGACGTCGTCACCAGCGCGACCTACACGACCGCCTTCGGTCGCACCCGTGACAACTACTCCACGGACGGCTGGCTGCGCCTGATCGTGCCGCTGTACTCGCCGGCCCCCGTGTCGCCGGTCCCGACCGCCCTGGTCCGCAAGTACTGATCAGACGACACGCCGGTCTCCCGCCGCCAAGGCGGCGGGGGATCCCGGATCTCGACGACACCGTCCGCGAGGACGGCGAACCGCCCGGCTCCCGCCGGGCGGTTTTTTCATGGCCGGCGCAGGGAGCGGCCGATAGTCAGATCCTGCGAAACCTTTCCGCTCGAGGCGCCGTAAGCGGCGGCGCAATCCCGGTCCTGACGTGATCGCGGGATGCCTGACGGAAGGAAACTCCAGGATGCTCAACGTTATCGGAGGCCGGCGCGCGGCCCGGGCGCTCGCCCTCGCTCTGACCCTCGGCCTCGGCGCGACCGGTATGGCCCAGGCCAAGAACCCGATGGTCGGCGGCGCGCCGATGTATGCCAGCAAGACGATCGTCGAGAACGCGGTCAACTCCAAGGACCACACCACGCTGGTCGCCGCCGTGAAGGCCGCGGGCCTCGTCGACACGCTGAGCGGGCCCGGCCCGTTCACGGTGTTCGCGCCGACCAACGCCGCCTTCGCCAAGCTGCCGCCTGGCACCGTGGAGAGCCTCGTCCAGCCGCAGAACAAGCCGACGCTGACCAAGATCCTGACCTACCACGTGGTCCCGGGCGTCTACACCGCCCAGGACCTTGTGGCGCTCGTCAAGAAGGGCGGCGGCCAGGGCCAGCTCACCACGGTCGCGGGCGAGCCGCTCGCGGTGGCGGTGCAGGGCAAGAAGGTCCTGATCACCGACGTGAAGGGCAACACCGCCACGGTGACGATCCCGAACGTGATGCAGTCGAACGGCGTGATCCACGTGATCAACGCCGTGCTGATGCCCTGAGCCGGATTGTGTGATCCGACCATCCGCGGCGCCGCCCCGGCGCCGCGGGTTCTGCCCGGCGCCTACTCGGCGATCAGCTTGCCGGTATAGACCACAGGTCCCGTGGGCTGGCCGCTCGGCGAGCCGCCCGGCGGCTCCACGGACACCGCCAGCACCCCGTCCGGCGAGGCGCCCTGGGGCAGGCTCACCCGGCTCGCATCGGCTCCCACGAGGCCGAGCGGCTTCGGCCCCTCGGCGCCGACATACCACAATTGCAGGCTTCGACCCGCGGGCGCCTCGGCCCCGACCGGCCGGACCTGGGCGGTGCCGGTGCGGGTGTCGACGCGCACGATCAGGGCCGGCAGGGCGCCGCCGCCCTGGACAACCGCGAGGTAGCGGCCGCCCTCCGGCTCCGGCCGCGACCCGACCGCGACGAACAGCGCGAGCCCGGCCGCCAGTAGGCCGGTCCCCGCGGTGGCGATGCGCCAGCGCCGGACCTGGCGGCGCAGGTGGGCGAGCGGGTCGGGCGCGCCGGCGGACCGGGCCCCCAGCGCCCGCAGCAGCGCCGCGCGCACCCGCGGCGGCGGCGCCACCGGCGGGATCGCGGACAGCAGGGGCGACAGCCGCCGCTCCCAGGACCGGACCCGGGCCGCCGCGCCGGCATCGGTGGTGATCGCACGGGCCATCTCGGCCCGCTCCCCCGGATCGAGGGTGCCCAGCACGTACTCGGCCGCGCGCAGGTCCGGATCCGAGGCCGGGTCGTCGAGGCCGCCGCTCACGAGACAGCCTCCAGGCAGGTCTTCAAGGACGCGAGCGCCCGGTGCAGCCAGGTCTTGATCGTGTTGACCGGCCGGTCGTAGCGCTGGGCCAGTTCGTCCCGCGAATGGCCCTCGCAATAGGCCAGCACCACGCAATCCCGGTGCGCGGGTTCCAGCCGGCCCAGGCACGCCCCGAGCGCGTCCCGGTCCAGGAACGCCGCGGCGTCGTCATGCGGATCCATCAGCCGCGCCACCCAATCCTCACCGTCATCCCGCACCGGTCCCTGAACCTCGGCCACCCCCTTGCGGCGCACGCCGTCGATCGCCCGGTTGCGGGCGATCGTGCACAGCCAGGCGAGCGGGCGTCCGGCCTCGGGATCGTAGGTCCCGGCCGCCTGCCAGATCCGCAGATACGCGTCTTGAAGGACGTCCTCGGCGAGCGACCGGTCGCGCTGGATACGCAGGATCACGCCGAAGAGTTTCGGGCTCGTCAGGTCATAGAGTTCGGCCAGGGCGGCCGCCTCGCCGCGCCCGATCTCGGCCAGCAGGCGCCGCAGCTGCGCCTCGTCGGCACCGGAAGAGCCTGGCGGTCGCGCCGGGGCTGGAGACGCCCCCGCGGCAAAGATCGGTCCGGTCAAGATCCGTTCCCGTGCCCGCGCGCCGTTCATCTGCCGGTCGCGCTCCCGTAAGAGTGGTCTAGACGTCCCTGCGCGTGCTGTCACATCGCCGGCCGCGCGGGATCGTCGATAGGTCGTCGGCTCAGCGATCCGCGCGCGGCGCCGCGCCACGGGTGTCGCAGGCCGGGCGGACCGCCTATCTTAGGCTCTCATCCCGATCCGGTGGTTGCCGGCTTTCGGGACACGACGATGCGCAGCACAATCCCGGAGCCGCGTCCGACATGCGGGACGCGGCTTCAGTCCGAAGTGGCGCGGCCGGCGGCGGCGCAGGGGCGAACGAGCCGAAGGAATCTCATGGCGACCCAGGGCGAGTGGAAGATCCCCGCGCAGGCCCAGCCCAGGCCTGCGGATTACGGCTACGATCTCGATCGGGCGCTCTCGTCGGTGCTCGCCCTGTCGGCGCGGGTGCCGGAGAGCGCCTTCACGGCCGAGACCCTCGGCACCGAGCGGGCCGGCAACGGCGTGGTGATCCGGGAGGACGGGCTCGTTCTCACGGTCGGCTACCTCATCACGGAGGCCGAGAGCGTCTGGCTCACCACCCGGGAGGGCCGCTCGGTCCAGGGCCACGTGCTCGGCTTCGATGCCGCCACCGGCTTCGGCCTGGTCCAGGCCCTGGGCGAGCTCGGCGTCCCGGCCCTGCCGCTCGGCCGCTCGGCCGAGCTGAAGACGGGCGACCGGGCCGTGGTGGCGGGCGCCGGCGGGCGCCAGCGCTGCGTCGCCGTCGAGGTCGTGGCCCGGCAGGAATTCGCCGGGTACTGGGAGTATGTCCTGGACGAGGCGCTGTTCACCGCCCCCGCTCACCCGCATTGGGGCGGCACCGCGCTGATCGGCGCGCAGGGCGAGCTGCTGGGGATCGGTTCCCTGCAGCTGCAGCAGGGCGGCAGCAGCGGCGGCCGCCCGATCAACATGGTGGTGCCGATCGACCTGCTGCCGCCGATCCTCGACGACCTGGCCACGCGCGGGCGCGCCAACCGGCCGCCCCGGCCCTGGCTCGGCCTCTACGCCACCGAGAGCGAGGAGGGCATCGTCGTGATGGGGCTGGCCGATGGCGGCCCGGCCGAGACCGGCGGCCTGCGCAGCGGCGACGTGATCGAGGCGGTGGCCGGCGAGCCGATCCCGGATCTCGCCGCCCTGTTCCGCAGCATCTGGGCGCTCGGGGAGGCCGGGGTCCGCGTCCCGCTCACCGTGCGCCGCGACGGGCGCAGCGTGAAGCTCGCCCTCGTCTCGGCGGACCGCGAGCGGTTCCTGCGCACGCCCTCGCTGCACTGACGGGGCCATCCGCGGCGGCCGGCGGCGAAACCGTCGCGGCCGGGGTTGCGTTTCTCGGATGCCGAGGTCGAGGCTGCACGGGATACAACCACAGGCTCAGCTTCGGTTCAGGCGGCGGGGCCGAATCTCTCTCGACCGGCACCGATCCGCCGGACCCTTTGAGGAGATGTGTCATGGCGATTCTGAGCGCACCGCGCGCGAAGGCACTCGTTATGGCCGCCGCGATCGCCGGCGGCCTCGGGCTCGCGGGCTCCGCCGAGGCGGCGGGGGGCTGCGGCCCGGGCTTCCATCCGAACCCCTGGGGCATCTGCCGCCCGAACTGGGGCCCCCGCCCCTACTGGCGCCGGCCGGTCTATTACGGCGGCTACGTGCGGCCGCGGCCGTTCTACCGGCCCTATTACCGACCCTACGGTTTCTATGGCCCGCGCCCGTTCTACTGAGGGATCCATCCGTTTTGCGCCGCGAAGGGCGTCCCGCCGGCCGGTGGGGCGCCCTTCGCGCGTTCAGAGGGCTCCCGGCATGCGCACAAAGAATGACCATCCGGGAAGGTTGCCGGTTTCTTAATCCGGGCATGCGGCGCACGCAGGCCAGATCCTTGGCCTTTCGACTCCTGCTGCGCCGCGGGAGGTTTATATGTGCGTTGCACCAACAAGAGGCAGCGATGCGCAACGGCGCGCCATCCACTGCCTGAACAGAGGTCAAATAACTCCATGTCCGCCGCTCGTAGCGTCCTGAGTCGCGTCCGCGCCTATCTCCGGTACCGCGACACCGTTTCCCAGCTCTCCCGCCTCTCGGATCGCGATCTTGCCGATCTCGGCATCAACCGCAGCGAGATCCACGGCATCGCCCGCGTCTGATCTCCCGGCACCATCGCGATTCGACTGAAAGGACCGCCGCCCGTTGATCCGGGCGACGGTCCTTCGCTATTCTGGGATATGACACAGACCATTCACATCATCGGCGGCGGCCTGGCGGGATCCGAGGCGGCCTGGCAGGTGGCCGAGGCCGGCCATCGCGCCGTGATCCACGAGATGCGGCCGGTGCGCGGCACCGAGGCCCACCAGACCGACGGCCTGGCCGAGCTGGTCTGCTCGAACTCGTTCCGGTCGGACGATGCGGAGAGCAACGCCGTCGGCCTGCTGCACCAGGAGATGCGCAGCTTAAGCTCGCTGATCATGCGGGCGGCGGACGCGAACCAGGTGCCCGCGGGCGGTGCGCTCGCGGTGGACCGCGAGGGCTTTTCCGCGGCGGTGACAAGGAGCCTGGAGCAGCACCCCAACGTCACGGTTGTCCGCGGCGAGGTCGAGGGCCTGCCGCCGGAGGCGTGGGGGCCGTGCATCGTCGCCACCGGCCCGCTGACCGCTCCGGCGCTCGCCGAGGGCATCCGGGCGCTCACCGGCGCCGAGTCCCTCGCCTTCTTCGACGCCATCGCGCCGATCGTCCATCGCGACTCGATCGACATGGACGTGGCGTGGTTCCAGTCCCGCTACGACAAGCCCGGGCCCGGCGGCACGGGTGCCGACTACCTCAACTGCCCAATGAACCGGGCGCAGTACGACGCCTTCGTGGCCGCCCTCGTGGCCGGCGAGAAGATCGGGTTCAAGGAATGGGAGGGCACGCCGTATTTCGACGGCTGCCTGCCGATCGAGGTGATGGCCGAGCGCGGTCCCGAGACCCTGCGGCACGGCCCGATGAAGCCCGTAGGGCTCACCAACCCGCGCGATCCCCTGGTCAAGTCCTGCGCGATCGTGCAGCTGCGCCAGGACAACGCGCTGGGCACCCTCTACAACATGGTCGGCTTCCAGACGAAGCTGACCTATGCCGAGCAGGTCCGGATCTTCCGCACGATCCCCGGCCTGGAGCGGGCCGAGTTCGCGCGGCTCGGCGGCCTGCACCGCAACACCTATCTCGACAGCCCGCGCCTGCTGGACGCCACCCTCCGGCTGAAGGCCCGGCCCGCTTTGCGCTTCGCCGGCCAGATCACCGGCTGCGAGGGCTATGTCGAGAGCGCCGCGGTCGGCCTGATGGCCGGCCGTTTCGCGGTGGCCGAGGCGGCGGGCCGGCCGCTCAGCCCCCTGCCCCAGACCACGGCGCTGGGCGCGCTCATCGCCCACATCACCGGCGGCCACATGGTGGCCGACGGCGAGGCCAACGCCCCGCGCTCGTTCCAGCCGATGAACGTGAATTTCGGCCTGTTCCCGCCCCTGGCCCAGGCGCCCCGCAACGAGACCGGCCGCCGCCTGCGCGGGCCCGAGAAGGCGGTGCTGAAGAAGCGGGCCCTCACCGACCGGGCTAGGGCCGACCTCGGTGCCTGGATGGCGGGGGCGCAACCCGCGGACTGGAAACAGGCGGCGGCGGAGTAGCGCGGCGAGGCGCGGTTTCGAAGGGGCCGGGACCTTTCGCGGGTGCAGGGCTGAAGCCCTGCTGTCGGGCTCCGCCCCGACACCCCGCCAAAGGGCTCGCCCTTTGAAAACCCCGATGTGCGCATGGCGCTTGCACAGTCTGGGCGCTCAACTCCCGGGGACCGCTGCATGACCGAGATCGATACCGACGCCTTCCTGGCCGACCTCTATGCTCTGCGCGAGATCGGCCGGTTCCGCACCGGCGTTCACCGCCCGACCTTCTCGGCCGCCGACATGGAATCCCGCCGCTGGCTGATGGCCAAGCTGGAGGAATGCGGGCTGGAGGCATCGATCGACGGGATCGGCAATGTGCTCGGGCGCCATCGCGGCCCCGGACCCCACCTCCTGGTCGGCAGCCACATCGAGACCCAGAACGAGGCCGGCTGGCTCGACGGGGCGCTGGGGGTGGTGGCCGGGCTGGCCCTGGCCCGGGCCGGGCTGCCGGTCGACGTCGTCGCCTTCGCGGACGAGGAGGGGCACTTCTCGGGCGGCTTCCTGGGCAGCCGCTCGGCGATCGGCGACCTGACCGAGGCCGAGATCGAGGCCGCCCGCAACCGCACCGACGGCACGCCTTTGCGCGGGGCCCTCGAGGCCGCCGGACTCGCAGGATTGCCGCGGATGCGGCTCGATCCGGCCCGCTACCGGGGTTTCCTGGAACTGCATATCGAGCAGGGCACGCAGCTCGAATCCGCCGGTCTGCATCTCGGTGTGGTCAGCGGCATCGTGGCGATCTGGCAATTCCAGATCGTGTTCGACGGCAACCAGGACCATGCCGGCGGGACCACCATGGCCGAGCGCCGGGATGCGGGGCTCTCGGCGGTACGCCTGCTCGCGGCGATCGACCGGGAATTCCCGAAACTCTGCGGCCCCCGCAGCACCTGGACCACCGGGCGGATCACCCTGGATCCCGGCGGCTACAGCATCATCCCGGGCCGCGCCGAGGTGGCCTTCCAGTTCCGCGACGTGTCGATCCCGGTGCTGGAGCGCATGGAGGCGTGCCTCGAGGCTCTGGTGCGCGAGTCGAACCGGCGCGAGCGCTGCCCCGCCACCCTCACGGCCCTGTCGAAAGCGATCCCCGCCCCCTGCGACCCGGACCTCATGCGGGCCCTCTCGGAGGCCGCCGAGCAGGTCTGCCCCGGCCGCTGGCAGGTGATGCCCTCGGGCGCCGGCCACGACGCCCAGAACATCGCCCGGATCCTGCCGGCCGCCATGCTGTTCGTCCCGTCGATCGGCGGCATCAGCCACCATTGGGCGGAGGATACCAGCGACGCGGACCTGGCCTTCGGGGTGCGCACGCTCGGCGCGGCGGCGGCTCGGGTGCTGGCGACTCGCAAGGCAGGGGACTCATTCAGGTCGCTGCGATGACACAGGAAACGAGCGCGACGGCCGCGAGGTCGTTGCAGGCCAAGCGGTCGTAGCGGGTCGCGATGCGCCGCCAGTTTTTGAGATGGCCGAATAGGCGCTCGATCCTGTTGCGCCGGCGGTAGGCGATCCGGCTTTGCTTGTAGGGTACCGTTCGGGTGGCGATGGACGGGGTGGTGGCGATCACCCGGTAACTCTTGAGCCAATCCCTCAAGCTCTGCGCATCGTAGGCTTTGTCGGCGATCAGACGCTTGGGCGGCACGACAGCCTGCAGCAGCGGCAGCGCCATGGTGCTGTCAGCTACGACCATCGGCCAAGCAATGGATTTTGCTCGTGAACCCGCCGCGTGTCCTTTGATAGGCTCAGGATGAGACGGCCGATGCCCAAAGCTCCAGGCCCCCCCTTTCCGCCCGATGCCGAGCAGTGTGCCTTCACGTGAGAGGCATCAAGCATCAGTTCGTCTGGAACAGGGCCTGCGGCTGCGATCTCGGAAAACAGCCGCTGCCAGAGCCCGCGCTGGGACCACCCGTTGTAGCGGTTGTAGATCATGGTGTGCGGGCCGTACGCGGAGGGCGTAGCCGACCTTCAGCACATGCAGGATGCCGCTGATCACCCGCCTGTCGTTGACTCGGGGCTTGCCCGGTTGCCCGTGAGGCAGATGTGGCTCGATCCGCGCCCAGGCTTCATCCGAAAGCCAGAACAACTGTGCCGTTACGATCCTCCTGCGCTGAAAACCTCAAAGCCAGGAAGAAAACGCAAGCGAAAGCAATTGGTCGTATGAGTTCCCTACCTACAGCCGGATCGCATACCGGCGGCGCAATCGCGTCGAACGCCTGTTCGGCCACATCAAAGATTGGCGGCGCATCGCGACCCGCTACGACCGCTTCGTGCAGACGATCGAGTTTTTGAGTCGGGGGAGTTGGATTTACATCAACTTCGCACTCAAGTATCTATGTGCAAGCTATGTCTGTTCTGTAGGGGCCAATGAGATATTGATACATGTAATAAAAAGCTATATATTAAACAACGTATATGCCTAAGTACTTCGGGGCTTGCATCTACCGACGACAGGCAATATATTTTTCATCGGAAGGATACATTTTGGTCATCTTTGTCGCATTGTCTGCCGGATATTTTCGAAACGAGAGCGTAATTCATCAATAAATCAAAATTTATTGATAAGATGTGCCCTGATGTTTTGGTTTTAGACATTGAGGGCGGAGAGGAGTCTCTATTTCGAGGAATGGTAGCTCCTGACTGTGTCAGAAGCATTATGTGTGAAATCCATCCAGCCAGCATCGGAGGATAAGGCATTATGTCTTGTTTTGAGGCTCTCAATCAAATCGGCTTTTCATATGATGTGAAAGGGTTTCCCGGAGCAATAGTTGTGTTCATTCGGAGGTAATTTGATATATAGATAGAAAATTTGGCACTAAGATAGGAAGCGCCGATGCATATCGCTGTCGTAACGCCATACTATAAAGAGCATCCGGATGAGTTGTCCGTCGCGCACGAGAGCGTGCTTCGGCAGGACATCCAAGTCATCCACATCATGGTCGCGGATGGCCATCCAAACCCGGTGGTGTCCACTTGGGATTGCCAACACATCGTTTTGCCATCCGCTCATGGCGACGCTGGCAATTTCGCTCGGGGTGTCGGGGCTCTGCACGCTTTCCAGAGCGGCGCCGAATATGTCTGTTTCCTCGATGCCGACAATTGGCTCGAAACCAATCACGTCTCGAGCCTCTATCAAGCCGTCTCCAAATCGTCTGCCGACATAGGCGTTTCGCGGAGGATGCTACGCCGCCTCGATCGCAGCGTCCTGGATCCGTTCGATTGGGAGAGCGACGGGGTTCGGTTCGCCGACACGGGAACGGTCATGCTGACTAGGTCTGCCATCGAGATCGCGGCTCTATGGGCGACGATGCCGGTTGGACTCAGCGGCGCGGGGGACCAAGTCGTCTGGTCGGCGATCAAGCAGAGAGGCTTCAAGATCGCCCTCACCGAAATGGCGACGATGAACTACAAAACGAAATGGGCCGTGCATTACACCGGACGCCACGAGTCGCCCCCGGAGGGAACGGTCGACCTCAGCTATGTGCGCGCAGCCGACGAATATTGGCGTCGTCTTCCGGAGCGCGACCAGCGTCGCCTGATCATGGGGCGCGCCTGAAGGGCGATGAGGACTCACGCAACGTCCCCCCACATCCAACCGTTGATCCGGAACGATGCCGGAGGGCGGCCATGCGGATCCGCAAGGAAGCGACGTATGACGGGGTGTGGACCGTGTTCGTCGGCGAGGGCCTCTGCTTCAGCGATCTGAGCGGGCCGGCCGCCGACGCGCTGGTGGCGGCATTCGCGCGGCGGTTCGCCGAGGCGGGGGATTGAGCCTCAGGCGCCCGGGATCAGCGACTGGATCGGGATCAGGTCCGGGCGATATTCCTGCATCCCGCCGGCGATCCGCTCTTCCACCGCGTCGAGGAATTTCTCGGGGTCGGTGATCGAGCACTGGCGCAGGTCCCAGAAGGCGTAGCGCCACCATTGCACCTTCAGGTAACGCTCGATCAGCGCGTCGGGGAAGCGCATCTTCACGACCCGGGCCGGGCTGCCGGCCACGATCGCGTAGGGCGGCACGTCCTTGGTCACCACCGCCATGGCGCCGATGATCGCCCCGTCGCCGATGGTGATGTCGGGCATCAGGAAGGCGCCGTGGCCGATATAGACGTCGTTGCCGATGCGCACCCGCTTGGGCCACAGGTAGGGGCCGCAGATCTCGTAATCCTCCGCGCGCGGATCCAGCCGGTCGAACACGGCGGAATGGTGCGTGTAGAACAGCGGCGAGGTCGAGCCGCAATGGACCGGGTGGCTGCCGCGCCCGACCTGGACGCTCTCGCCGATCGAGCAGTAGCGGGCGATGTCGGCGCCGAAATAATAGCCGCTCACCGCGTAGGAGAACGCCCCCATGGTGAGGCAGTAATCGATCCCCATCCACTTGATGCTGCAGGGCGGCTCGAAGGTGCAATCCTCCGGCAGGCCGAACGGGGCCGGGTGCAGCACCGAGATGCCGCGCCGGAGCATCTCCTGCTTCATGTCCTCGTTGACGGAGATCATGCGGCGTCCTCGTCGAATGGGTTCTTCGCCCCGGCCGGATTCAGGTCCAGGACGTAGTAGTCGCGCATCAGGTCGTCGTACTCGGCCGCCTGGATCGGCACCGAGAGCTCCCCGGCGCGTGAGATGTCGAGCGCCAGCAACCGGTCGTTGAAGGCGGCCGGATCATGCGCCAGGGCGTAGGGCAGGACATGGCCGTTCGGATAGGCCCGCAGCCGGTCGCCCTGGGCGCCGAGATCGAAGGCCACCACCGGCAGGCCGGTCCGCAGCCCGAGCGTCAGGGCATACGAATACGTCTCCGGCCAGATCGCCGGCAGCAGGACCAGGTCGGCGGAAGTCCGCCAGACCAGGTCGAGGGCCTCGTCGTCGCCAGCGTAGCGGCCGGTCTGGCTCACCCCGGCCCGCTCCAGGCCGCCCGCCAGCGCGGGATCGGAGAAGCCCACGATCGCGAACCGCAGCGGCAGCTTCCGGTCCTGGGCGTCGGTGGCCAGGGCCTGCAGGAACAGGCCGCCCTTGGTCGCGCTGATCGCGCCGAGCACCGCGACCCGGCGCAGGCGGCCCGGCCGCCGCAGGGCGGTGGACCGCACGCTTCGGTCGGCCTCGACATGCGGCCGCACCGTGATCGCCAGATCCCGATACACGCCGCCGATCCGCCCCGCCGTGTCGGCGGACGGCGCGAGCACCCGCGCCGCCCCGGCCAGGAACCGCCCGAACGTGGCCCGCCGCTCCGCCGGATCCGGCTCCTCGTAGCCGTCCGCGTCCGAGGCCAGGCAGTCCCGGCACAGAGACACCGGCGCCAGCCCGCAATAGCGCCCGTCCGGCATCACCAGGTGGTTGCGGTGGCACACCGGCGAGAAGTCGTGCAGCGTCCAGGCATAGGGCCGCCCCGACCCGGACACGAGGTCCATCAGCGCCCGCGCCGCATTCCAGCGCAGGCCCGCCAGCGAGTGCACGTGGATCAAGAGCGGCGCCAGCTGCTCCACGAACGCCGCCACCGCCTCGGCATCGCGCGGCAGGTACAGGCTGTCCAGGCTCGGCAGGTACACGAACTCCCGGCTGCGATACGAGACGTTGACCTGGATGTTCCGGGCCCGGTCGACCGAGAGCAGCACCACGGCCGTGCCCTCGCGTTTGAGCCGGGCGATCATGTCGTCGATGTGCCGCTGGATGCCCCCGCCCCAGCTATGGGTCACGAACAGCACCGCCCGGCCGCGGA